>NZ_CAJCHS010000024.1 GCF_903970205.1 Nevskia soli
GCGCCGGTATTGAAAGGCTGCGTTCCCACGTTGACGTTCTCAAGCGCGGCAAAGCTCATGGCTCCAAAACTCGGCGACTCCACGCCTACCGGTTGGTCCAGACCCTGCGTGAACTGCGCATTGTGGTAGTAGAACTTGCCCCAACCGCCGCGGATTACGGTCTTGCCCGTGCCGAACACATCGTAAGCAAGGCCGGCGCGCGGGCCATAGTAAAGCGCGCGGCTCGGAAAACCTGAAAGCGGAATCGAAGAATCTTTCTTATTCCATTCGAATCCCGTGCCCGAAGCTTCCGTAGAAGTCGGAACGTACTGACTCGGTTCCCAAACCGCAAAACCGTAGCCTTGACGGTCATACCAGGGACCCAGGTGGGAGAATCGCAAACCGTAATCGACCGTCAAGCGGCGGGTCACCTTCCAGTTATCCTGAGCGAAAAACTCAATGGTGTTATAAGCCTCGTTGTGTAGGTTGTTGAAATTCTGTTCTTGATACCCGCCAACGTACCCGGTCAGCAAGTCGGCGTAGGGGTTACCCGTGACGCCGGCCCAGTTCGCTTCCTGAATCAGTCCGTTCGTATATCCGTTATTGGGTTGGTCATTGATTACGAACTCGTAGTAGACGCCGAACTTCGCGGTGTGGGTTCCCCATACCTTGGAAAGGTTATCGCTAGCGGAGGGGAGATCCTTCTTGGCGAAAAGGCCCTGGCTGCCGCCCGCTTCAAATCCTCCCGGGTTGAAGATAGTTGCGAATTCGCTGCCGCCCCAACCTGTCATGGATGGCACTTGGGCAACCCCGTTGTTGAAAACTCCCGTGAAGGGTATATTCAGAGCGGTTCGGCTTACTTTGGAAGGATCCTGAAAAACGTTGGGGAAGTCGATATAGCTGTACCCGAACACAAATTCGTTGGACAGTGTCGGGTTAAAGACGTGCGTCAAGCTGGCGGAAACCGACTGCGACTCGTTCTTACCGAGAACCGGTGTCGGATAGGGCACGGAATCCGCGTTTCGCCACCATAGGCTCACCGGAAACTCCTGCGTCTCCCGCTGCAGGTTGTAGCGGACGAAAAGCTTCGTGTTGTCGCTGATGTTGTAATCCACGCGGGATAGGGACTGCCAGGAATTCTGCGGGAACACTTCATCAATCACGTAGTTATACCCGCCCGTCGCATTTGCGTTTGCGTTCGGCTGCGGGAACAGGTTAATCAGTCCTTGGCCGCTGGGGTTGATCAACGACGGAGGTATGATCCCGCCGGGATACATCGCAAGCGCCGAGGCGCTAAGCGCCGAAGCCGGGGCGCCGCTGGCCGTCACGCTTCCAAATGCCGCCAACGATGCGGGACTGAAGTCGCCGGTACGCACGGCTGCTGTCGGGACCGTCGCGCCGAGCAACCCTGTATCCAGCGTCTGATCGTAGAACTCGAACGCCGTAAAAAAGAAGAGCTTGTCGCGATTCCGGTTGAATTTCGTTCCGGGGATCAGTACCGGACCGCCGATGTTCGCGCCCGGATAGAAGTACTTGCTGTCCGGCCGCGCGGTGTCGGTGTAGTTATTGATCCAGTTGTTCGAGTTCATCACGTAGTCGCGGGCATAGAAATAAGCCTCGCCGTGAAAATCGCGGCCGCCCGCCTTCGAGACGGAGTTGATGACGATGGGGCCCTTCGAATTCTCGGCGCTGAAGTTCGAGGTCAACACCTTGAACTCCTGGATCATGTCGGTGTTGGGGTTGACCGGCGTCGCGCAATTGCAACCCGGATCGGAAACGTGGGCGCCGTCGGCCGTGATATCGATATTGTTCACTCCGGTGCCATTCGCGACGAAAGCTCCGTTCAGCGGACTTTGGCTTCCCCCATCGCCGTTTCCATTGATACCGATAATGTCGCCTTTGTAGTCCGTCCCCGTGCGCGTCGGGTCGCCATTGTTGCGCACGGCGAAACCGGGGAGAATCTTAATGAACTCGGCCGCGTTCGCGCCGACGATGGTGAAGTCCTGGAGCTGCTTCTGGGTCAACACGATCGACTTCTCGCCGGAATCCACCGGGATGATCTGCTCGGCGGCGCTTGAAACCTCGATCGCTTCCGTCGCGGTGCCGACCTTTAGATGGAAGTCGAAATTCAAGTCCGACGCGCTCAGGATCTCGGCGTTGGTCAACTCTTCCCGTTCGAATCCGGGCGATTCCACCAGGATGTTGTACTTACCGGTCGGTACCGACGAGAAGGAGTAGTAGCCGTCGTTATTCGTTTTGGCGACGCGTTCGTCACCCGAGGCTACATTCCGGAGAGTGACGTTCGCGTTGGGAACAACGGCCGCGCTGGCGTCGGTCACCGTCCCGGTGATGCTTCCGAAAATGGATTGCGCCCGGAGAAGATGACTATTGAGGATGAAAAACAAGCTACATGCGACGATCCGAGTAACATTTTTCGCGTTCATGCGGACATACCCTTCCTACAGCAACGTTGCTTCAAACGGAACGGCACTAGTCTATTTGTTCTACCCGCGTTGCGCAAGAATTTGGGGTGAACGAAGACATTTCCGATGGTTAACGCTGTAAACTACTGAAAAATAGGCTCAGTTAACGGTGATTTTCGCGCACGGGACCGCTGTTAATCCGCCGTTTACATTGATATACTAGGCCGCCAGAATGCAATCTGTTGAGAACCGGTCGGCAGAACGGGCCGAGGTGGAGGCTCTGCTTGAATCGGGGGTTTTTAACCGCGCCCCGAATCTAACCAGGATTCTCCGGTACTCTTGCGATCGTTACTTCGAAGGCCAAGGCGATCAGATCAAGGAATACAACGTCGCGGTCGAAGCGCTCGGCCGTCCTTCCGATTTCGACCAGAAGAAGGACTCGATCGTCCGGGTCGAAGCTCATAAGCTGCGCAAGCGCCTCAAGGAGTTCTACGAGACCGAGGGCGCCGCGCACTCGATTCGGATCGAGATTCCGAACGGGCAATATGCGCCGCGGTTCATTCACAACGGGCATGCCGCGGAATCGACGATTGGAGCTGAACCCGCTATCGCGCCTGCCGCGGCGGTCCCGGATTCACCAGCCGTGGAAGCCGCTTCCAGCGACGCCGGCGCAGCGGATCATCGCCCACCCCGCGGCATCCGGGGATTCCGATCGTGGATCGCCGCCGCGGCGTTTATTGCCCTCTGCGCCATCGCACTCTCGCTGGGACTGCGCGCCATCAGAACACCTTCCGCGAAAGGCAAAGACGAGGTTTGGACGGGCTCTGCCGTTGAGGTCCCGAGCGAGTTTCGAACGCTCGCCGGCTATCACGGGCCGCCGTTTCAAGATCGCCAGGGGCGGACATGGCAGCCCGACGCCTTTTACCATGGCGGCCGTTCGGTCCTGTTGGCCGGCAGCGCGCGATTCGATTGTGTCCCCGACCCGCGTTTTGTGCACGCGCTGCGAGAAGGCGATTTCCGCTACGACGTTCCCGTACGGGCCGGAACCTACGAATTGCACCTCTACTTTGTGGAACCGCCGGGGGTTGAAGCGCCGGGCGACGATGCCGGACGCAGCTTCATGGTGGACGTTAACAGCAAACCTGTGCTCAGCGGTGTGGATCTGCTAAGCGACGCCGGCGGCCCCAATCGCCTCTACGAACGCATTTTTCGGGACATCGCGCGGGGCCGGGACGGGAAAATTCATATCGGCTTCCATCCCATCAATGGTCCGGCGCTTTTGACCGCGATGGAAATTCTGGCTGATGCTCCCGGCCACGTGCGGCCGATTCGCATCGTCGCCCGCAAGTCTTCCCTGATCGACACCGGAGGGACTGTCTGGTCGGCGGACGAGTACGTCCTCGGCGGCCATTTGGTCGAGCGCAAGGATAGCGTTCGGGAAACGATGGACAAGACGTTATTCGAGGGCGAGCGCTACGGAAATTTCACCTATTACATTCCTGCCGCGCCGGGCCGGTATCAGCTCACGTTGTATTTCGCGGAGACGTTTTTCGGGAGCAGACTGCCCTTCGCCAACCAGGTTTCCGAGGATGGCGCACGGATCTTTAATGTCTCCGTGAATGGTGAAGCGGTTCTTCGGAACTTCGATATTGCAAAGGCGGCGGGCGGTTCGAATCGCGGCATCAAGCGCACATTCAGCGACGTGCAGCCCAACGCGCAGGGCAAAATCGTCGTCGAATTCAACTCGGTCCGGAATTACGCCGAGGTAAACGCGCTTGAATTGGTCGGAATGGATAGTCTGGACGATCCGGCGAAGTTGACAGTCAGGTAACGATTGGCTACGCTGGACGAAGAACGAATAGAAACCGGAGAAGTGTGTTTTCATGAGTACCGAGTTCCCGTCGAAGCCCGCCATCGTTCGCGATTGGCATGTAATCGACGCTAACGATGTGGTTTTAGGCAAGTTGGCGAGCCGAGCGGCGTTTCTCCTGATGGGCAAGCACAAGCCCTCGTACACGCCATTTATCGATACCGGCGATCATGTGATCGTCATCAACGCGGCGAATGTGAAGCTGACCGGCCGTAAGGACGAGCAGAAGGTTTACCGCAGTTTCAGCGGATATCCCGGCGGTCTCGTCGAAACGAAGGCCCGGAAGGTCCGCGCCACGCGTCCGCAGCGCATGGTGGAAGACGCCATCTTCGGAATGCTCCCCAAGACGAAGATGGGCAAGCAGATGTACCGCAAGCTGAAGGTGTACGCAGGCGCTCAGCATCCGCATCAGGCGCAGCAGCCGAAAGCTCTCGCGGTCGCGTAATGTCAGAAAGGTTCAATAGATAGTGGCCATCAAGCAAGTTCAGTATTTAGGCACGGGCCGCCGCAAGACGGCCGTGGCCCGCGTATTTCTCCGTCCGGGCTCAGGCGCCATCACGGTCAACGGACGCCCGGTCGAGAACTACTTCCCGACCGATTCGGTTCGCGGACCCGTTCGCCAACCGCTGGAGGCGACCGAGTCTCTCGATAAGTTCGACGTCCTCGTTCTCGCGCATGGCGGCGGAGTGGCGGGTCAGTCCGAAGCCGTCCGCATGGGTATCGCCCGCGCGCTCATTCAGTTCAACGCGGAATTTCGTCCCAAACTGAAGAGCCTCGGGTTCCTCACGCGCGACGCACGATCCCGCGAGCGCAAGAAATACGGGCAGAAGGGCGCCCGCAAGCGGTTCCAGTTCTCGAAGCGTTAAACTGGAGAAGTGTTTGTTCCCGGGCCCGGATTGCATTCCGGGCCTTAACTACGTTTGTTCACAACCCTCTCCGATGCTGCCCGCGCACAAATCTCGCTTAGGACCGTGCGCTGTTCAGACGGCATTCAGAAAGGCTAAATCGAAGTTCAGGAGATTTTTTGCCCGCAATTAGTATGAAAGAATTGCTCGAAGCCGGCGTTCACTTCGGGCACCAGACCAAGCGCTGGAATCCAAAGATGAAGGAATACATCTTTGGCGAACGAAACGGCATTTACATCATCGATCTACAGAAAACGCTCAAGCTGTTCAAAGACGCCGCGCGATATGTCGGCGAAATGGCCGCTCAAGGCAAGAACGTTCTCTTTGTCGGCACCAAGCGCCAGGCCCAGGAAGCCGTCGCCGAAGAAGCCAACCGCTGCCAGATGTTCTACGTGAATCAGCGCTGGCTGGGCGGATTGTTAACCAACATGACGACCGTTCAGAAGTCGATCAAGCGCCTCAAAGAGCTCGAACTGATGGCGACCGACGGCGGCTACGCGGCGCGTCCCAAGAAGGAAGTCATCCGGCTGGAACGGGAGCGCAAGCATCTCGATTCGAATCTGGCCGGCATCAAAGACATGCCCGGTTTGCCCGATCTTCTGTTTGTCATCGATTCAAACAAGGAAGCCATCGCGGTCAAAGAAGCGCGGCGCCTTGGGATTCCGGTCGTCGCGATCGTCGATACCAACTGCGATCCCGATGAAGTGGATTGGGTGATCCCCGGCAACGATGACGCGCTGCGGGCCATTCGTCTGTTCACCAGCAAGATCGCCGATTCGGTCGTCGAAGGCCGCGCCCTGGCGACCGAGCATGATTTCGATCGCGAAAAAATCGTCTCCGACGAGACCCCGGCGGAAGATGCGATCACGGATTACAACCAGTACGTCGATGAAAAGTATGCCGCGGAGATTATGCGCGAAAGCCTGATGGACGAAGACCTGCCATCGGTCTCGCTGCGTAAACCACCGGCCGCCGAAACAACCGAACCGGCTCTTGAGCCGGCGACGGTGGAGAGCGGAGCCTAGCTCCGCTCCGCCGAGATAGAAACGAAAGCCCCCAACGAAATCGAGGAACAAGAAATGCCAGAGACGGAGATTTCTGCGCACCAGGTCAAGCAACTGCGCGACCGCACGGGCGCCGGAATGATGGAGTGCAAGGCCGCCCTGAAAGAAACCAACGGGGACATGGCCGAAGCGGAAGTAGTTCTACGCAAGAAGGGCATTGCGGCCGCCCACAAGAAATCGAACCGCACCACCCAGCAGGGTGTGATCGCCACGTACATCCATCCGGGCGGTCAGCTCGGCGTTTTGGTGGAAGTGAATTGCGAGTCGGATTTCGTCGCCCGCACGGAAGAGTTCGTCAGCCTGACGCGCGACCTCGCGATGCACATCGCCGCCGCCAATCCGCTGTACCTGCGCAAGGAAGACGTGCTTCCCGAGCTGGTCGAGAAGGAAATCGAGATCGCCCGCGACCGCGCCATCAATGAGGGCAAACCGCAGCGTGCGCACGATGCCATCATCAAAGGCCGCCTCGATAAGTTCTACGAAGAGGTTTGCCTGCTCGAGCAGCCGTTCGTCAAAGACAGCACGATGACCATCGATCAGATCGTGAAGAGCAAGATCGCGAAGCTGAAAGAAAACATCACGATCGCGCGTTTCACGCGCTATAAAGTCGGCGATGGCACGGCTGCGACAGTCGCCGCGGCCGAATAATCCATGGCGCGGTACGAGCGCATTCTACTGAAACTGAGCGGCGAGGTCATGGCCGGCCCCGCCGCTTTCGGTATCGATCCGGAACGCGTCAAAGGCCTGGCCGGCGAAGTTGCCGCCATCGCGAAAGAAGGCGTGCAGGTCGGTCTGGTCGTCGGCGGCGGGAACATCTTCCGCGGCGTCGCCATGGCCGCCAAGAACATGGATCGCGTCACGGGCGATCACATGGGCATGCTGGCCACGGTCATCAACTCGCTGGCCCTGCAGGACGCGTTGGAACAGATTGGCGTCCACACGCGCGTGATGACGGCGATCCAGATGCACCAGGTCGCCGAACCCTACATCCGCCGTCGCGCGATCCGGCATTTGGAAAAGGGCCGCGTCGTGATTTTCGCCGCCGGCACTTCCAACCCCTATTTCTCGACCGACACCGCCGCCGTCCTGCGCGCCCTCGAAATCAAGGCGCAGGTGATCGCGAAGGCGACCAAGGTCGACGGCGTTTATGATAAGGACCCGCTGAAGTTCGACGACGCCGTGATGTACAAGGAAATCAGCTACACCGAAGTGCTGGCCCGCTCGCTGGCGGTGATGGATGCAACTTCCATCGCGATGTGCCGGGACAACAAGCTGCCGATTCTCGTCTTCAATCTAAACGTGCCCGGCAATATAATGCGAGTGTCGATGGGCGAGCCCGTCGGGACCGCAATCGTCTAATCCTCATGAACACTGTCAAAGAAATCGAGAGTCAGTCCAAGACTCGCATGGAAAAAGCCGTGGCCGATTTCCAGCACGAACTGTCCACGCTGCGCACCGGCCGCGCGTCGGTCAACATTCTGGATGGCATCCGCGTTGATTACTACGGCACGCCCACGCCGCTCAACCAACTGGCCAATCTACACGTGCCCGAGCCGGGCATGATCACCGTCCAGCCCTGGGATATTTCGCAGATCGGCGCGATCGAAAAGGCCATCCGCAACTCCGATCTCGGCATCAATCCGGCCAATGACGGCAAGATGATCCGGCTGCCGATCCCGCCCTTGAACGAAGAGCGGCGCAAGGAGATCGTGAAGCGCCTGCACGGCATTGCGGAAGAGCACCGCGTGGCCGTCCGCAACATTCGCCGGGACGGGAACGAGCACGTGAAGAAGCTTTTCAAAGACAAGAAAATCGCCGAAGACGAAGAACGCCGCGCGACGGACGAAATCCAGAAGCTGACCGACGCTCACATGGCGAAGATCGAAGCCGCGGCACGAACGAAAGAAAAAGAACTGCTCGAGTTCAAGTAGGGCGGCTCACCGGAGTTGGGCCACAGTGCGGGTGTCTCGGCCTTGAGCCGATCTACCGGCGCATTGAAGAAGAAGTCCTTCAGGTATTGTCGGAGGCTCTGGACTTTGCGACTTGCCTTGGTAAATTGGCTCCGCGGCATCCGAACCCGGCAAGTATCCACTTTTAGACCTGCGGGGCGGCGAACCTCTTACGCCCCTCATTGCCATAAATATGGGACCATGGCTTAGATGAAGACGACTCTCGAAATCCCTGATCCCTTGTTCAGACGCGCGAAGTCCGCTGCGGCGCGGCGTGGCATCCCCTTTCGCGAACTCGTTTCCGAAGCCCTCAGCGAAAAACTCAGTGCGACCGGGACAGGAGAAAAGCCGTGGATGCGATCATTCGGCAAATTGCGCATGCTCAGCAAAGAATCGGCGCGCATCAATCGGATCATCCATGATGAATTCCGCCGGATCGAGCCTGAGGATCTGAATTGATCCTGGACACGAACTGTTTGTCGGCTATGGCGGAGGGCGATCCCCGGCTTGAGGTGGTTCTCTCGAAGGCCGCACAGCTGGCAATCCCAGTGATCGTACTCGGAGAATACCGTTACGGAATCGAGCAATCGCGAAACCGCGCTCACTACCGGAAATGGCTGCTGGAGGTCGTCTCTAACTGCCGCGTTTTGAGTATTGATGAGGAGACCGCGGGAGAGTACGCGTCCATTCGCGGACAGTTGAAGCGCGATGGCCGCCCGATTCCCGGCAATGACGTCTGGATAGCCGCGCTCGCGCGTCAACACTCATTACCAGTTATAAGCCGGGATGCTCACTTCGACCTAGTGCGCGGGCTGAAGCGCGTGGTTTGGTAAACATGCGCCTGCGCGCCCCCGCTTCGAGCGCCAATCTCGGACCCGGCTTCGATGCCCTCGGGCTCGCCCTGAACCTCCACCTCGAGTGCCGCTTCCGCCCGGCAGCGCAACTCCAAATCCGCGTGAACGGATGCGACGCGGAGCAAATCCCCTGCGATCCCTCGAACCTGATCTGGACCACCGCAACCGGCCTGGCGTCACGCCTCGGCCGTCAACTTCCCGCCATCGACCTCGAGATTCAAAACCAGATTCCGCTGGGCAAGGGGCTCGGTTCCAGCGCGGCCGCATTAGTCGCCGGCGTCGTCCTCGCCGATGCGCTGCTCGACCTCGCGTGGTCCCGCACGCAAGTTCTCGATGAAGCCGCGCGCCTGGAGGGCCACCCGGATAACGTGGGCGCCTGTGTTCTCGGCGGCCTGGTCGCGAGCGCAACCGACTCCATCGGCCAAACGTGCGCCATTCGCCTGGATCTGCCGGAATCCTGCAAGCTCGCGTTGATCATTCCCGGCGGCAGCCTGGCCACGCATAAGTCGCGCGCGGCGTTGCCCGACATGTATTCGCGCGCCGATCTCGTCTTCAACGTACAGCGCACTGCGCTTCTGGTCGCGGCCCTGGCCACCGGGACGATCGGCGCGCTTCGGACCGCGCTGCACGACCGCGCCCATCAGCCCTACCGCGCCGCGCTCGTACCGGAACTGGAGAGGATTCTCGCCTGCACCGCGCCGGGTCTTCTCGGATGCACTTTGAGCGGCGCCGGTCCCGCGGTCCTTGTTTTCTACGAGAACGGCTTCGATGTCCAGCCCGCGTTCGCCGCCTGCCTGCGCAACGCGCTGTGGATGCCCATCGCCGTCTCCGCCGCCGGTTACGAACTATCCGCCTTGTAGTATGCTGAGAAAGCAAAAAAATGCGAGGTCCGCTCATGCTCACCCGATTTAGAAATCTAGCCCTCCTTCTGGGCGCTTTTGTGGTTTTTGCCGGACTCGCTTCGGCGCAAACTTCCGGTGTTGAAGGGATTGTCAAAGGCGCCGACGGACAGCCCGTCAAGGGCGCGGTCGTCAAGTTCGATCGAACCGACATTAAGGGTCACTACGAGGTAAAGACCGATAAGAAGGGCCATTACGGTCACTACGGTCTGCCCCTCGGCACGTACGACATCACCGTCGAAATCGACGGCAAAATGGCCGACAAGCTCAACAAAGTCAGAACGCAGCTCGGGGACCCGATCACCGAGAATTTCGACCTCAAGGCCAGCCAGCAGCAGTCTCAGGAATTGGCGCACGCGGCTGCCACGGGAACGCTCTCCAAAGATCAGGAACGCAGCATGAGCGCCGAACAGAAGGCGGCGTTCGAGAAGCAGAACAAGGAGCGGGAAGCGACCATCGCGAAGAACAAGGCTTTGGGCGATGCTTACAACGCCGGCAAGGCCGCCATGGATGCGAAGAACTACGACGACGCGATCGCCAACTTCGAAAAGGCGATCGCCGTCGACGCGAATCAGGCCGTTATCTACTCGCAGCTTGCCTCGGCTTACGAAGCTAACGCCGCGGCGAAGCCCGCCGAAGCGCAAGCTATGCGTGACAAGGAGTTCGAGGCGTGGAAGAAAGCCGTCGAACTCGCCCCCACCGAAGCGGCTTATTACAACAACTACGCGCTGGCGCTTGGAAAAGCCAAACAAATTCCCGAGATGCAGGCCAATATTGAAAAGGCCGCCCAGATCGACCCGTCCAATGCTGGGAAATACTACTACAACCTCGGCGCCGTCCTGATGAATAGCGGTCAAAACGACCCCGCTTGCGCCGCTTTCAAGAAGGCGATCGACACCGACGCGAACTATGCCGACGCGCAATATCAGTACGGCGTCTGCATGGTTTCAAAAGCGTCCATCGGTAAGGATGGCAAAGTCGTACCGCCCCCGGGCACCATCGAAGCGTTCCAGAAGTATCTGCAGTTGAAGCCCGACGGTGTCAACGCCGAGGCGGCGAAAGCCATGCTCGCTTCCATGACCGGAGCGGTTTCAACCAAGTATGTGAATCCGAACGCCAAGCCCACTTCCAAGTAACCTGGCCCCGGCAGAGTAATCTGTAATGAGACGCGGTTTTCCCGCGTCTATTACTGTGGGGTTTCAGCCATGTGGCGTTTTCTCGGCGAGTTCATATCACTGATCGTTTTCTTTCTAGTGGTGCGGTCGGTGATTGCATCGGTCTGGCAGTCCGTTCGCGGAGGCATCGTCGACGGCATCTCCCACCCTGGCCCGTCGCGCCGCCGGTCTCCATCGGATCCGGCCATTCAGACGTCCGGTGAACTGCGCAAAGATCCTGTCTGCGGGACCTTCGTTCTGATGAGCACTGCCTTTACTGCCCCAACCTCGGACGGAACCGCTTTCTTCTGCTCCAAAGAATGCCGCGACGCCTTCCAATCCGGACCGCGCGCCAACAAACGATGGCCCGACAGTACAGCCGTTCGGAACTGATTCAAGCCCGCCAGCAATGGAAGCGGAGCGGCCTGCGCGTGGTATTCACCAACGGCTGCTACGACCTGCTGCACCCCGGTCACATCCGTTTGCTGGAACAGGCGCGCTCGCTCGGTGACGTTCTGATTCTGGCCCTCAATACGGACGCGAGCGTGCAGCGCTACAAAGGCCCGCTGCGGCCGCTGCTGGACCAGAAGGAGCGCGTCGAAATCGCTCTTGCGCTGGAATCCGTAGATGCCGTCACGCTATTCGATGAGGACACCCCGCGCGAGTTGATCGCCGCCGTTTTGCCGGATGTCCTGATCAAAGGCGCGGATTGGGCGCACTTCATCGCCGGGCGTGAAGAAGTGGAAGCTTCGGGCGGCGTGGTGCAGGCGCTCGCCCTCGAACCCGGATATTCCACCACCGGCATCGTCGAAGCCATACTCGCCCGTTAACGTTTTGTTTCATCCCTCCATTCGAGACCTGTTTAGCAACCTTGGCCGCCACCCGGCTTTCCAGGAATTGCTGCGCCGCGTCGGCCGTCCTAAAACACCGGATACCGGGCAACTCTCCATCTCGGGTCTTTCCACAACGGCGAAGGCGCTCTATCTGGTGCTGCTGTATCAGCTGACGGAGCGGCCGTTGTTGGTCGTCACCGATGGAAACAAACAAACCGAGGCGCTGCACGAGGCCATCCAGACGTTCTTTCATCTGCTGTTGCCGTCGGAAGATCGCGAACTGCCGCTGTTGCTGCCGGCGCTCGATGTTCTCCCGGGCCAGAACATGTCGCCGCATGCGGAGATTCAGGAAAGCCGCGCCGCCGGTCTGTGGCGCCTGGCTACGCGGCGCGTGCCGATCACCATCACGCCGATCGCGTCCGCGCTCCTTCGCATTGAGCCGGCCGCGTTCTATCGGCAGTTGGCGATCACCCTCCGGCCCGGCGAAGAGATCCCGCAGGACGACCTGATCGCGCATCTGGAGAGTATCGGCTACGAAAGACATGAGCCGGTCGAAATGGTCGGCGAGTACTCGGTCCGCGGCGGCATCATCGATGCCTTCTCTCCCGGAGCAAAGCCGGTGCGGCTGGAGACGTTCGGCGACGAGATCGAATCAATCCGCCGCTTTGAAGTGGAATCGCAGCGTTCCGTCCTGAAGGTCACTGAATGCACCCTGCTTCCCATGACCGAGTACCAGCGCTCGCGTTCTCTGTTGGCGGAATTGGCCGAGAAGCTGAGGGCCGAAGGCGTTTCCGCGCGCGAGCTTCCGCTCGACGGCTCAGCCTTCCCCGGTTGGGAGTTGCTGGCGCCGCTGGTTCACGAGCGCACGGGCGACCTGTTTGCTCTGGCCGACCGCCCTGTCGTTATTTGGGATGAACCGGAGCTGACGCGTTCCGCCGCCGCCCGGCTC
>NZ_CAJCHS010000025.1 GCF_903970205.1 Nevskia soli
CCCACCGATAAACGCGTCGCTCGCGTATGCGGTAATGATCGTGCTGCTGAACCTTGTCCTGGTCTACCCTCTGTATCGCAAGCGCATTTTTCTGCGCATCTGAGATATTGGAGTCAAGGAGCGCTTCATGCCGACCCGGAATGTGGATCTACCCGAACACTTTGACCGCTTCATTGAGTCCGGCGTCTCTTCGGGCCGGTTTAGCGATGCTAACCAGATGGTGCGGGAAGGTCTTCGGCTGCTTGAAGAGCAACAGGAAGAACAGTCCAAACTCGAGTGGCTGCGAGCCGCGGCGAAGGAAGAATTCGACGCGCTTGATCGCGGGGACTACGTGGTCCTGGAGTCGCCCGAACACGCGGCTGGCCTTGTGACAGCGCTACATGACAAAGTCATGGCGAGACTAGCTGCCGAACGGAAGCTTGGCTAACAGTCCACCCGATTCGCTACAAATGCTGATTTACCGGGCGATATAAACGGCGCCCTGATGGCGAGATCGAAGTCGGCCCGGTTCTCCATGAAGCCCGTGATGTGAAACCGAGAGTTCCCCACGAGTCCTTATCGTACACTCTTCCTTTCACTATTTTGCGTCACTATTTTGCGTCCCTGGCGCACACTGTTGCGTATCAGCACATAGAAACTGGCGCGATTGAAAAAGACGGCGGATGAACGGTTCGAGCGCTTGCTGGGCGAACACCAGTCTCTGGTGTTCAGCATTGCCCTGCGTTTGCTCCGCGACCGCGCGCTGGCCGAAGAACTGGCGCAGGACGTATTTGTGCAGCTTTACGAGCATCTCGACAAGATCGAATCCGAAGACCACGTGAAGTACTGGTTACGCCGGGTGACGGTGCATCGTTCGATTGACGAGGTCCGACGCAGAAAGCTTCGTCCCAAGCTATGCCTCGAGGAAGTCCCGGAGCCGTCTTCGCGTCCCGCGTCGCCGGATGTACTGATGGACGACATGCTCAGAAAGTTTGTCGCGGCGCTGCCGGATAAGGCGCGCGCCATCGTAACGCTGCGTTTCCAGGAGGATCTCGATCCAATCGAGATCAGCCGCGTGATGGATCTGCCGGCAAGCTCCGTAAAAAGCTTGCTGCATCGTAGTCTGCGTCTTCTGCGATCGAAGGTCGAGCGGGCGGCGCACCAGCCGCAAATGGAGTTGAAAGCATGAACGATTTGAAAGATGAGAGCGCATTCGAAGCAGCGCTTCGCCGGGCATTGCGGCGGGAGTCGCCGTCCACGCAGTTCGCAGAACGAGTGCGGGGCCGCATTGAAGCGCGGCGCAGAAAACGGGCGACGCGGTACTGGATGGCGGTCGCGGCAATGGTCGCTCTAAGTGTGGGCGCCGGGACGGCGGTACACGATTACGAAACGCAGCGGCAGGCGAAAGCGACCAAAGCCGGGGAAGAACTGGTGATCGCGCTTAAGATCACA
Organism: Nevskia soli; assembly: GCF_903970205.1. Lineage (GTDB taxonomy): Bacteria > Acidobacteriota > Terriglobia > Bryobacterales > Bryobacteraceae > Bog-113. The sequence continues at coordinate 1,432 of NZ_CAJCHS010000025.1, forward strand.
TCGAGTAAGTTGCACGCCACGCAGAAGATGATTCGAAGGAGAACCAATGCGATTTAGCCGGGCGCTCGCGATCGTTCTATTTAGCGGGTTCGCGCTGCGCGCAGGCCCTGTCGACCTCAAGCAGCTTGACCATGATGTCTTCGATCGGCTGGCGCAGAAGGCTAAGAGTAAAGTCGAGATCAATCTCAACGGCGATATGTTGAAGTTCGCGGCCGGGATCTTCGAAGACCCGGACGATAAAGACGCCGTGCGACTGAAGAGGATTATCTCCGGACTGAGCAGTATCACTGTTCGGAATTACGAATTCAAAAACAAGGGCGATTACTCACCGGAGGATGTTCGGATCATCCACCAGCAGATACAGGCGATGAATTGGAATCGCGTGGTGGATGCCACGGATAAAGAAGAAGAGGAGCATTCCGAAGTCTACATTCTACCGGGGAAGACCAAACCGGGTGGCGTGTTTATCTTAGTCACCGAGCCGTTGGAACTAACCATGGTTTACATTCTCGGGAACATCGATGTGAACGATCTTGCGTCGCTGGAGGGTCTCGGGGTTCCGGATGTGGCGTCGAAGCTGGGAAAGGAGACGAAGTAATGCGGCTTATCTGCCTGGCGATAGCCTTTACAAGCCTATCTTTCGCCCAGACGGCGGACGAAATCATGGCGCGCGCGGCTGCCAATCAGGATGCGTCTTCCGCCGCGCGAGCGAAGTACGTGTATCACCAGAATCTGTTGGTGCGGATGAAGCGCGCGAACGGACGGTTGGCTCGCGAAGAAATTCGGGATTACACCGTTACTCCCTCCGAAAAGGGTTCAAAGCGCGAGTTGGTAAGGCTGGCCGGCAAAGTTGGGGTAAGTAAGGACAAGACGATCGAATACACCGATCCGAAATACCAGCGAAACGGGCACGATGTGGACAGTCAGATCGTCCAGCAGATGGCCGACGATTTCGGCAATGAGAAGGAATCGAAGGACGGGGTCGATCATGATCTCTTCCCGCTGACGACGAAATCGCTCAAAATTCACCAGTTCACGCTGGTGGGCTCCGAGAAATTCGACGGCCACGATGTCTGGCACCTCAGCTTTGAGCCGCCGAACAAAGCGGGAGTATTCGACGACGATGACGGGGATTGCATGGCCGGCGACGCCTACATCGACAAAGCCGAATATCAGCCCGTTATGATTTCCACTTACTTGAAGTGCAAGATACCCATGGCGATCAAGGTTACTTTGGGAACCAATGTGCAGCACGTCGGCTTCAAAGTAACTTACAAGAAGTTCGAAGACGGAGTCTGGTTTCCCGTAACCTACGGCGGAGAGTTCAAGTTCCGCGTGCTGTTCATGTACGCGCGCGAAGTCGGGATCGGATTGATTAACTCCGATTTCAAGCGAGCGGGCGCCGAATCCTCTGTTACTTATGAGAAGGCGGAAGCGACTCAGTAAGACTTAGCGTCTTCAGAAACTGCGGTTCCCGGCGAGCTTTGGTCATCTGTTCGAATGCGTAAGCCAACTTCAACAGCTTACCTTCGCTCCACGCCGCGCCAAAGAACGACATCCCGATCGGGAGCCCTTCGACAAATCCCGCGGGCACGGTAACGTGCGGGTAACCGGCTACCGCGGCGGGCGTCGAACAGCCGCCCGTGTCACTATCGCCGTTCACCCAATCAATCAACCAGCTTGGCCCCGCGGTCGGCGCGATCAAAGCATCCAGGTTGTTTTTCTGCATCACCGCGTCGATACCTTCTTCACGCGTCAGGCGCTTTGATTTGGCCAATGCGTCGATGTACGTCTGATCCGTCAAGGGGCCGCGAGCTTCCGACTTCTCAAATAGCTCCTGCCCGAACCACGGCATTTCGGTGTCGCGATGCTGCTGGTTAAACACGATCACGTCGGCCAGCGACTTAACCGGCGCGTTTGGACCTAGACCGCTCAGATAGGCATTCAGGTCGGCCTTAAACTCGTAGCTGAGAACCGCGCTTTCCGCTTCGCCGACATCGTGATCGGAAGAAGGCAGATCGGCGGGATCTATAATCTCAGCGCCCGCGCTCTTTAGTTGAGCGAAGAGACCTTCGAACAACTTGTCGACCTTGAAGTTGTTGCCCATGAACTTGCGGGCGACACCAAGCCGCGCGCCTTTAAGGCCGCGAGCGTCGAGGAAATGAGTGTAGTCGGGTTCGAGGTGATTGGCACCGGCCTGAGTAACAGGATCGCTCTCATCGACGCCGCGCAGAGCCGAGAGCAGTAGCGCGGCATCGTGAACCGTGCGCGCCATCGGCCCGGCTGTATCCTGACTATGCGAGATCGGAATGATTCCGGACCGGCTCCACAGGCCAATCGTCGGTTTAACGCCGACCACCCCGTTCATCGAAGACGGGCAGACAATCGATCCGTCGGTCTCACTGCCCACCGCCAGCGCGCAGAGGTTAGCGGCAAGCGCCGCGCCCGATCCCGAACTGGATCCGCAAGGGTTGCGATCAAGCGCGTAGGGGTTGCGCGTCTGACCTCCTCGCCCGCTCCACCCGCTGACGGAGTGTGTCGAGCGGTAATTCGCCCACTCACTTAGGTTTGTCTTACCGAGGAGGACGGCGCCCGCGGCGCGAAGTCGCGTTGCAATGAACGCGTCGCGCGGCGCGGAAGCACCAACAAGCGCCAGCGAACCCGCGGTAGTCGCCATCTTATCCGCGGTCGCGATGTTGTCTTTGACGAGCACCGGAATGCCGTGCAGCGGACCGCGCGGTCCGTTAGACTTACGCTCCCGGTCAAGATCACCGGCGATGCGCAGCGCGTCGGGGTTCACTTCGATTACTGCATTAGTCGTCGACTTATCGAGTTCATTGATACGGGCAAGGTACTTGCGGGTGATTGAGACAGCCGTTTCGGCGCCCTTGCCCATGCGCGCGGATAGCTCGGCAACAGTGACTTCGGCCAGGTCAAAGTGATCGTTGCTCGCGGCTTTCGAAACCTGTGGCGCGGCGGCGAAGAGAGCAGTTGCTCCCAGGAATTTTCGTCGGTCCATGAGTTTCTATGTTAAGCGTAGGCGGTCAGGCCGCGAACCATGCGTATGTGCGCCAGGTGATGACGGCCATGCCACGCGTACAGGCCCGTGGTCTCGCTTATAGTCTTGCGGCCAAGGTCCGGGTGAACGAAGGCGCGATCGAAGTCGGCATCTCCCAGCGATCGCAGAAGCGTCACCCAGCGCGAATGTAGAGCGGTAAGCAAATCGAGTGAAGGCTCCACCGGCATCGTGCGCGCATCCGGTAACTCGGCCCATTTCGCTTCGTCGTAGGGCTTGATCACGGGTTCCTCTTCAGTCAGCGCGAGACGCATACGGGAATACGCGTTCATGTGGCTGTCCGGCAGATGGTGAACCAGTTGGCGTACGGTCCAGCCGCCGGCGCGGTACGGCGAATCGATCTGCGCTTCGGACATGTCGCGAACTAACTCGCGAACCTGCCGCGGCAAAATGGCGATCGCCGTGATCCACTCATGGCGAATGTCGTGAGTGATTTCGTCGGGAGCTTGAAAACGGCCGATCGGGTAGCGAGTGTCCACAAAGACACCTCCTCAGAGTCCCTAGTTTACTTCCGCGGCGAAACTTGAGTGACATCGGGCTTTTCGAAATGTTGATAATCGGGGTTCGCCCACGTTCCACCCCAAGTCCACCCCCGTTGTTCGAAAAGTTTCACGATGAAGCTCCCGGCGAGAATAGAGCCGGGGTGAGCGGCGGTTCGATCCGTATATCGCGCGCCCTCCGGCGGAAGCGGCTTGCCGTGCAGGATCATCGGGTTCGTCAGCGGGTTGATATCGATCGCGCGGCCCCAACTATGATTCGAATATTTACCGGGCTGGCCGGTAACATCGCGGCAATTGAACGCCGAGGTGTTGTTCGCGTCCATGGACGCGTTGTCGCTTCCGTTGTAATTCTCCACCGGTGACATTTTTTCGATAAGGAAACCGTGATCGAACAGCCGCCCGAAAATCCATTCGAGGTCGTCGGCAACGGATCGATTGATGATGATTTCTCCGTTGCGCGGTTTGCCGGAGAAATCCCAGTAACTTACCCGCAGCATCGTTAGTTCAGAGGGCGACGCCGGGCATCCAGGATGCCAGGTCCACTTGCGAACTTGCGTGAGTAGGTCATCGCTGATCCCCAGACGAGTCGCGTGCGGTTCAAAGCCATTGCGCGCGGACGTGAGAGCTACGATCTCCGGCGGATCATCCGAGCCGGTTTGAGTCGCAACGGCACGTTGCGCCGCGAGCGGAACGCTGACCATGCAGAGAGCAACTAACTTTGCGATTCGGGCCAATCTGTACAATAGCTTCAACGGAAATCCACCTGACATGAGAAGCGTGGGACAACTCCTTGTTGTGTTTGCGTCGCTGGTTCTCGCCCAGAACCCTCCACTTGCCGGTCCCGCGGTCCCTGCCGCCGGCGCCGAGACGATCGCAATCGACGCGAACGGCCCGAGCCACGCATTTCCTCACTTCTGGGAACGCGTCGTCGGCTCCGGCCGCGCGATCCTCACGCTGCGCGACAGCTACCGAACGGACCTGAGCAATTTCAAGCGTGCTACGGGCGTCGACTATGTTCGATTCCACAACATCTTCCACGATGAAGTCGGCATCTACGACGTCGATAACAACGGCACGCCGATCTATAACTGGTCCTATGTGGACCAGATCTATGATGGACTGATCGAATCCGGCGTCCGGCCCTTCGTGGAACTTAGTTTCATGCCCTATAAGCTGGCTCTGAATAAGCAGCCGCATCCTTTCTGGTATAAACCGATTCCATCACCGCCCGCTGATTACAAGCGTTGGGATGAGATGATTCTCGCTTTCACGCGCCACTTAGTAGACCGATACGGGTTGGGTGAAGTCCAGAACTGGTATTTCGAAGTCTGGAACGAGCCGAATATCGATTTCTGGGATGGCAAGCCGGCCGAAGCAACTTACTACGAGCTTTACGATCACACCGCCAGTTCGGTCAAGGCGATCAGCACGAAATTGCGGGTCGGGGGGCCGGCGACGGCGCAGGCTGCATGGATCGACCGCTTTCTGGACCACTGCGCGAAGAATAAAATACCGGTGGATTTCGTCTCCACGCACGTTTATGGGAACGATTCCTCGCACGACGTCTTCGGCACGGACGAAACGATCGGGAGGGCAGACATGGTCGCGCGCGCTGTCCGCAAAGTATACGATCAGGT
>NZ_CAJCHS010000026.1 GCF_903970205.1 Nevskia soli
CGATCTTCGCCGCCTGCGATTGATAACTGCGAGAACCGGTGCAGTAGCGCATTCACCAGCGTCCCCGAGTGATTCCCCGCCCCCGCGTGGACCACCATGCCCGCGGGCTTGTCGATCGCGACTAAGCTTTCGTCCTCATACAAGATCGTGAGCGGGATATCTTCGGCTTCGGCGCGCAACGGCGCGGCAGCAGCGGGCGAGACCGCGACGCGATCCCCGGAACGCACCGTGTACGAAGGCTTCTGCTCCCGCCCGTCCACCAACACGCGTGCCGCGCGAATCCACTCTTGAATGCGCGACCGGCTGAACTCGGGCAGATGCTCCTGGAGGAACTGGTCGAGGCGCTTGCCCTGATCGGCCGCTCCCGCTGTGATCTCGGTCAATGCGATCAGGTTACACTTCGGCGGCTGGTAGCGCGCCGGGGAATGTAGTTCGGCCTTTGCTCAGCACACCGGCCATTCCGGCGTCGGGCACCGAGTGACGATAGACGGGTCCCAAACGCCCGAGCTGGTTACCGACGCGGAAGCTTACAACGTTTGGTTCATAGCTTTAGCCGAAATCGAATAACTCGACGCCCGCAGCGGCCCGTAGGTTCGGGACAAACTCTCCCCGTTAACGCTTGGCGCGCCGGATTCGGCGGTCATTACAGGGGCTCTCGCCGCGTTCAAACAAGAGTTCGACAAGATCATGGCAATGCGTCTTCAGCTATCCACGGGGACCTCGTCGGAAGCGGTTGGTCAGACCGCCGACCAACTGCGGACTGAGGAAGACAGCCTTGTCGCCACAACCCGGCAGACTCTCGAAACCGGCATGTCCCCCGCAGGATGGTCAAGGCTGAATACCTACGTCACGGTTCACGTCAAGTCCAGAATCAAGATCTACGTCGTCCAGCACTAAGGCAGCCTTCTGGAGGAGCGATTCTGAGAACCACTTATCGACAAATCACCACTGCCGCCGTGGCGCTGCTAATCGTTGCGGGCTCTGCGCGGGCGCAGCAACAAGCTAAGCTAGTTATATACAACGACGCGATCTACACACCTTCCAACAAAACCGTCACCGCCTCGTCCAGCGCCACGGACGAAAGCATCGGGATGGGTCCTGGAGACCCTTGCAATCACTACAACTATCAGACCTGCAACTACATTACGCCACCGGACGGAGTTGAGACTACGTCTTGCGTGGCGGGCATGGGCACAGACAACGAAATTTTGGTCGGCGAGAGCTTTGGCGAGTATGAGTCGAGCGGCAGCGCGAGCGCGACCTGCTCGTGTATCGGCCCCTTCGGAGGTGGAGACCCGCCCGATTCCGTCGACGTGCCGGGAATTACGGCGCTGCAGGACTACTCAGCGGCGGGCGGCTATGTCTCACCTTTCACGCCTGCCGTGGACACGCCCCAAAATGTGCATTGGCTGATGGTGTACGGGGGTGGTTTGAGCGACGACGGAATGTACAGCACTGGGAACCCGCCACCGACTACTTTGGATAGCCAGCCCATCTCCGGAGGGTGGGCAACCTCTGGCGGCTTTCACTTGGGTGCTCCGAGTTATGTAAGCGATACGCTGGTCCAGTACCCGTACTACGTGGATGCTAGCGCCTCGGTGACCTCGCACACGATTACGATCACTACGCCGGTCGGAACCGCATCTGCGACGTTCACGGTCGGGGATGCGTCTCCTGTTCTAAGTAGCATTTCCCAGAGCTCGTTCCAAGCCGGTTCGAGCTACGCAAACATCGTGATTCAAGGCCAAAACCTCGGAACCGTCTGTCCGACCGTGACAATAACCGGGGGAGGCAGTACAACCTTTACCCCATCGTCATGCTCTGATATCTCAGTCACTGGCACAGTCTCAGTGGACCCGAACGCCGACCCGAGTGCGCCAAGCACTACTTCTGGGAGTGTAAGTGTGACGTCAAACGGCTATGGGCAGGGATGGCAGTCGCAACCTGGCGTTTCGCGCGGCTCGGGGGTCCTCGGTATCAATTTCACGCCACCACCGCCTCCGACTATTTCTGTAACCCTGAACGGCACTGCGGTAGCCGCAAAGTCGACAGTGTACATAAGCCCAGCTCCCGCCTTACCGCTAAGTGCTGTTCTTGTACCCGGACGCGAAGGAGTAAATCTAACAGGAAATGCAAGCTGGTCTATGGTTATCACCTATGCCGCGCCTGGGACTGAGAACTACAGCTGTACCCTAACAGCTACTACGGCGGCGGCCTCAGCATGGAACATAGCCGGGACCTTCGATGGCGACTTCTGCGGCAACCAAGCGACCATCTCGGAGACGTACCAGAATTATACGCAAACGTTCGGTTTCACAATCCTCGGCGAAAACCCGAGCGCTACCGCGGTAAAGTCTGCGCTTGGTACAAGCCCGTGGTTCATCCAGCAACTGGCTAATTCTGAATCACCTGGCTACTTGCAGTTTCTGGGTAATGGTCAGCCGGTCTATGGCCCAGGAAATGGATACGGCATCATGCAGCTCGATTACGAAAACGCACCGTGGGAACTATGGACGTGGACTTCGAACGTTGTTGTAGGACTTGAACAAAATACCGCCAACAATCCGAGGGCCTCCGCACACTGGAGTTCAAGCGTATCCGCCTGGAACTCCTGGAACAGCGCTCATCCAACAGCCCCTGTGTCAATGCAATCGAACCTAAGCGAGGGACCATGCACGTTCAGTTACACGCCGGCAGCTGGCCAGCATCCGTTTTCCGACGCGATTTGGATCAAGATGTATAACAGCGACGCCATGTACTGGTATTTGACATTCTCAAATGGCGCGTGGGTTGTAAACACCACAAATGGATCTTCCTTCGACTATGTATTTCGTGTATGCTCGGCGACTTCGTGAAAGACATAAGGATGGCTATGAGAAAACTCGACGGCGCACGGCGATTAAAGATTGGCATGGTCGCAATTGCCGTATTACTTTGCTCTTCTTTTTTCCTCCCCGCTAGTCCCCTTCAAGAGCAGGCCCTTTACTTTCTTAGCGGCACTTTCAACGGGGGAGGACAGTGGCCTGTGCGACTGTACAAAGTCGACGCTGCGCAGGAGATTGTCACTTTCATCCGCGAGGTAGCGCCTAGCTCTGAGACCGTGATCGCTGATTATGACCATGGCGTCTTGGTCATCGCGTCGCCTCCAAATGCGCCGAATACTCTCGATACTGTCTTCATGGATTCACCGTCTAAGTTAAGTCGTGAATCTCTCTCTTACGACGCCAAGAAGTTTCTTCCAGAAAGCATCTTCGAGCTAAATATCGCGATGAAAGGCCCGGTCGTGGCCCTCGCGCTCGGGCAAATGTGGAGGCAGATCGACCCACAGCCGGCAACGCGCCTCCTAGGCGTCGCGGTCGCGTCAAGTGATGACAGCCCGTTTGAAGTTCCTTGGAACTCGTTAGAGGGGGTCCGCACCTCTGGGTACGTCGGCGGGGAACTTCCGGTGGATAATCAGTACGTTCCGGAAGTCCGCGGAAATCCGCTGCACATCATCATTGATGACCCTAACGGCGTGTCGACGGGAATTCCGCGGCCGGCGTACTTGAAACCGGTGGACGAGTTTTCCGATAGCTACCGTCTATTTGCCGCTAATGACGAAATCACGGGACTCTTCCCGTTTCTGCCGCCTAATGGTTCCGTGGTTGACATCAAGGTGGGTCCGAACGGCGCCTGGAGCCGAATCGAACTCCCGATGGTAGTCAGTCGCCCGCGCGCTTTTGGTTACTGGATCGCAGCCATCGCGACTGAACCGCGGAACCAAAATGCGTCGGCGTCGGAGCGCAGAACTGAGTACAACGCGGCGGACCTCCGAAATCTGCGAAGCAGCCCCGGCCAAGAAACACGCGCTGGTGAGCGGATAGGAAAACGGGGAACGGTAGACGATCTGTTTTCGTCATCGCAAAGCTTTTACCCAGGCGCCCTGATCGTAATTGATTCGCGGACCAAGGGTATCTTCACGGTAATGACTGGAACAGGCGACAGCGAGGTCGTTCTTGTTACGGATCAGGCCGTCTATTACCGCGCGGATCACTCGTTGTACAAAGCAGACTTTGTTGCCGGCAAGCTAACGAAGGGCTCTCTAATAGCCGGCTCGCCCGAAATAGCGCAGGCGCACTGGGCGTTTCTATCGCCCGCCAAAGCGACTCGGTAAGCGCGGCTCGACGGGAGGAGTGCCGATGATCGATCGCGTTAGAATAATCGATCTTCAGCGCGCAATCTGTCGGGATTCCATAGCGGATAGAGAATCGTGAAAAAAAATCACCTACAGGGGTTTCCGACTCGCGATTAGCGCCACCGTGTTAGCGCTTCCATCGTCTGCGGCATCCGATGCCGATAAATACTGTGAAGTTACAGATCCCATATTCTTTTACGGCGGCCCTGCTCAGACAGCGGCGAATATGCTATGGTCGACTCCATCAAAGTATGAAGCCGCGACCAATGAATTGCACGAGCTTATGACAAAGAGTACTTTGAGCGCCGTGGCGTCTGATCGCCCATCATCGGAAACGATACAGAAGACAATCGAAGGGCTGCAAGGACGATTGAGGCTCAACGCTTTTAACGAATCTTTCGATGTCCCCTTCGCCGATTTACGCGATGTCGCCAAGTTCAAGACTCTGTTCCTCGCCGTTTCGATAATGCGTGGCGGCATGGACATTCCTCAGAATGTCTCGTGGCTGCAATACTACTCGAGGAGAGCGGCCCCTACGATGGATCCGATCTTCTCGGTTGCGAATCTCAAAACCGCTGCTGCGAGTGAGGCGCGGTATCTGACTTGGGGCAGAACAATCGGTGATGGATATGCCGTGTGCAAAGTTCGCGGATACGTTTTCGACGGAGAGTCCGTGCGGACGTTCTACTTGCGCGATGATTTATGGGGCGGAGTGATTTCGGTTGATGGAAACCACGTCAGCATAACCTTTAACGAGGTAAGTTCGCCGCTCGCGCTGGAAAGCTTCATCTGCGAAACTCTTGAATCCGGGCAACCGGGATTCGAATGGTATCGCGGGAGTACTTGACGGAACGCCCTACCGAAGCCGGTCAAAGCAAAAGAGCGACCAGATGAATCCAATTCTCGCGCTCACGATCTTTGTTGCGGCAGCGGCCACCTGCCACGCTTACGAGCCCGGCGAATTTGCCGCGGAGTATCACGCTCTCGACCGCGTCGCCGGCGCGGCTCTTCGCTCGCCCGCCGAGCTCCCGAGAGTGGTCGCCGTTTTGGGCTCCGTGCTCCTCGGCAAGCCTAGCGACACGATCGGGGACTTTAGGCAATTGACTGATCTCGGGACAGATGGAATGGCAAGACTACATCTCGCTGAAGCTGAGTCGCGGTGCTACGCGGCAGAGAAGTTAGGCGAGACGGGTTCTCAGCCGGCGTCGGAAATCTTAAGCAAGTTCCGACTGGAGGATGCTCCCTCAGATAGGCGCTACTATCTACTCGGCTGCGTAACCGTCGGTCTAAAGGAGATTGGTGAGCGCGCGGCAGGGGATAATGCGGAAGATAAAATTAGGTTTGCCCGGGGCGTTCTAAACGAGCATTCGTATAAGGGCGATGTCGAGGATTTGGTTTATGGGTGGGCCATCAACCGGCTGTGCGATCTTGGGTCTTCTTCCGATTTTCCCTTGATTGAAAGCTCGATGAATGCAATTCACAATGATTGGTGGGGCAAGTCCGAGCTTGAGTTCTGCCGGGATCGTATCGCTGTGTTGGCCCGCGATCCAGACCGCACCAAAGCCTTAGGTACTGTGCTCTTACCCGCGGGTCACGTGGAGGACTCGCGCATTCACGGATGGGCGATCTATCAACTTGTCGCGATGCACTCGGCAGACGCTGACCGGGCCCTCACGCGCTACTTCGCTGAGGTCGACAAGCTCGATAGAGACAACCCCCTGCACTACGAGGCGGTCTGGCAGGCTCAAGACGTGAACGAGGCTTGGAAGGCCTACGGGAGACACTACTAGAATCCGTATCCAGTCCGCGCTCACGCTACACTTCGGTTCGTAGCATGACCCCTTCCTCGAACAACCTCGCCGGAAAGAAAGCGCTCGTCACCGGAGCCAGTAAAGGCGTGGGCCGCGGTATCGCCATCGAACTCGCGCGGCAAGGCTGCGACGTCGCCGTCAATTACAACGGCGACCGCAAAGGCGCGGAGGAAACGGCC
>NZ_CAJCHS010000027.1 GCF_903970205.1 Nevskia soli
TATCGAAAGTGAACAAATACAAGATCTGTAAGTAAAGATTAACAAGTATTCGAATAAATAACAAACCAGACCCTGGACAAGTAACGAAAGGATCACCGCGATGGGCACATCGCGCTTGGCGTTTCGCGCCTCGCCCGCCATAGCTGTCACAGATTCAAAGCCGACCAGAATCAGAATCGCGACCGTAGCTTGAATGAATCCCCAGGCGACGTTATGGATCGAGACGACGGACTTCGCGTTAGGGTGGGTCAGGAAGTTCCCGCTTGCATCGCGTGTTGGGTAGCTAATTCTGAAGGGCACCGGTTTTCCGGCAGCATCCAGCTTCGGTTTGGGCGCTCCCGATGCGTCGCGCAGAATGGTTTCGGTAGTCTGCCCGTTCGCCACGGTCTTAGTAGTTGCGAACTCATAGGTATAAGCTTCGCCCGATGTCGAATCGAACTGGTAGGCCACACTACCCGGCGGATGATTCAGCCGGTAGCCAAGAGCTAAGACCGCAAATACGACCAACGCACTGATCTGAATGATGTTAATCCCGACATTTACGGCCGTGGCGCCGGTAACTCCGCGATTCGCGATGTAAGCGACAGCGAAAGCGAAGACCACCGCGATGGCCATCATGAACAGCGGCCCGGGGCTTGACGCGCTCATGAAGTTCGGCCACAACGTCCCCACGACATAGCCGCAGAGTATCCCCATGGTGCCGACCATCACGCCCGGGTAGATCCAGTAATAAAGATGCGAGGCCCAGCCGATGACGAACTTAGAAATACGCGCATAACGCCACGCGCGAGCGTGATTTAAAAAAGATTGCTCGGCGAAGTAATAAGAACTGCCAGTCCCGGGGTAAAGCTTCGACATTTCGGCGTAACAAACGGCTGTTGCGAGGCATAAGAGCAAGGCGATCACGATGCCGATCCACATCGACGGAGCCGTTGCGCCCGTCGCCGCTTGTATATAGAAGGTCAGCCACAGAAACGCGCCGGGTGCAATCAGCGCCATGGCGTTCATCGTCAGACCAGTCAAGCCTAACGTCTGTTTCATTTGCACCTGAGGGCTGTCTGGCATTCAGGATCTCCCTATGAAATCGAAAAAAGAGACGAGGAATACTGCTGCAGTGACCGGTTGCGGCGTGGAAACCGAGCCTTTTACTATGACGGAAAAGAAGGGCTGGGCCAAATAAAAAATTGTGATGAACGCGATAAACAAAACTGTAATGGTACGGTATTCACTAAACTGATGAGTCATCTGGTCAGATACGTCGGAATGTTTCTGCTGGTCGCCGGATGGTGGCTGATCCTCGCTGCGCTGGTGCTGCTTACCGGCAAGCCGAGTCTGCCGTTGTTCAGCGTCTGCGGTTTCGGCGTGCAGGCGCTTGGATTGACGATGATGTTTCGCACGCACCGCACCGCATGACGCCGGCCAGTATCGCTATTTGTGTCGCAGCGCTGTTTCTCTCGCCGCTGGCGTTCGCCGGGATCGCTCTGATCAATACCGGATTGGGCCGATCGCGCAGCGCAGCGCACTGTATGCTCGCATCGCTATGCGTCTTCGGGGTGGCATCGCTGGCTTGCTTCGCGTGCGGATTTGCCATTCAAGGAAGCGTTCATCTGCCTTCCTACGAATTCGTTGTCGCAGGGAAAGAATGGAACTGGATCGGCGCGCAAGGTTGGTTCCTGCGCGGAGTGAACTTACAGGATCCGCAAGCCGGACTTAGTATCTGGATGCAGATTGCGGCAACATCGGTGGCCGCTCTGATTCCTCTCGGAGCAGGGATGGACCGGTGGCGATTGAGCGCCATCTGTGCTTCGACCGCGCTTCTGGTCGCGCTGGTTTACGCGCTGTTCGCGCACTGGGTGTGGGGCGGGTGGCTCTCGCAACTGGGCGTGAACTTCGGGCTCGGGCACGGGTTCCTCGATGCGGGCGGCAGCAGTTCCATACACGCGGTCGGAGGCCTCGCGGCTTTGGCGATCGCGTGGATCTGCGGCCCGCGGCGCGGCAAGTACCCACCCAACGGACGTCCGGCGGTCATCCCCGGACATCATGCGGTCTTTGTTCTATTCGGATGCCTGCTCGCGCTCGCCGGTTGGTTAGGTTTGAATGCGGCGGGTTCTATCTTGTACATGGGCGCGGGGCTTGAATCGATTCCGCTGGTTGCGATCAATACCCTGCTCGCGGCGTCGGCCGGCGGCTTATCAGCGGCCGCGCTCACGCGAATTCGATTTCAACGCCCCGACGCTTCCCTGACCGCGAATGGGTGGGTAGCCGGGCTCGTGGCGACCAGCGCCGGATGTCTGTTCGTCGCGCCTGGGGAGGCGATCGTGGTGGGTTCCATCGCCGGCGCGCTGGTCATCTTCAGCGTGGAGTTACTTGAACTGCGGCTCTTTGTCGACGATCCCGGCGGTGCGATCTCGGTCCATGGCGGGGCTGGAATCTGGGGCGTATTTGCGGCCGGGTTGTTCGCCCGATTCCCGGCGCGTGCGATCAACGGAGTTACTGGCGACCCTGCCGGACAATGGCTCGCGCAACTAATCGGGATCGCCACACTGCTAGGCTTTGTTTTGCCGCTAGCCTACACTCTAAACTTGCTGCTGAATCGATTGCACCCGCAGCGGGTTTCGGTTGAAGCGGAACGGTTGGGTCTCGACCTGCATGAACTTGGCGGGGGCGCCTATCCGGACTTTCCGTCGAACGACGACTATGCGGCCCGAAGATTTTGAGAACAGGAGATGCCATGAATCGTTGGACCGCTGTCTCGATTCTCTTTGCCGCCTCTGTTTTAGAAGCCGGAGGCGACGCTCTCATGCGCACGGCGATGCACTCTTCGCAGAGTCTTCGCAAACTAATTCTTTTTGCTGCCGGCGCCGCGGTTCTGTTCACTTATGGTTACGTGGTAAATGCGCCGCCCTGGGACTTCGGCCGTCTCCTGGGCTTGTATGTTGTCTTCTTTTTCGTATCCGCGCAACTGATCTCGTGGTTGTTTTTTAACCAACCGCCGGGAAGGGCGGTGTTAGTCGGCGGAGCATTGATAATCGTCGGCGGATTGGTCATCGCGCTCTCGCAAAAGTAGGCGCTAATGACTAACCCACTCGTGGTTACTTCCGAGCCAGAAGTCAAGCAGCGGCTTAGTTACGCCGAACTCATTCCGGCGATGCGGGAGGCGTTGATCGACTTGTCTGCCGGACGTGTCCAGCAGCCGGTACGCACCGTGATCCCGGTCTCCAAACATAACGGGTGGATGGGAGTGATGCCGGCGGTTTACCGCGGAGTCTGCGGGGCGAAGCTAGTCACGTTCTATCCGGGCAACGGCGCGCGAGGCATTCCCACCCATATGGCGATGATCCTGCTGTTTCGAGCCGAAACAGGGGAGCCGATTGCCGTGTTAGACGGGAGGCTGATTACCGAAATGCGGACGGCTGCCGTATCCGCGGTAGCTACGGAAGCATTGAGCCGGCAGGACTCGTGCGTGCTCGCCGTGTTAGGCAGCGGCGTGCAGTGCCGGTCGCACATCGAAGCTTTGCGGATGGTCCGGAGCCTCGACGAAATCAGGGTGTGGAGCCCGGATGCGGCGCGCTGCCGGGCTTGCGCGGAAGAGGTGGGCGCGGTAGCTGCGTTAAGTGCGGACGCCGCGGTTCGGGATGCGGACATCGTGGTCACCGTAACCAGCGCGGCTGAACCGGTATTGCAGGGTAAGTGGCTAAAACCGGGCGCTTACGTCAATGCTGTGGGCGCGGTCGGGCCGCGCCGGCGAGAGCTAGACGCTGAGGCGATGGATGCGACGGTGATTGTAGAGTCGCGCGACGCGGCGCTAATCGAGTCCGGCGACATCCTGATAGCGGGCGCAAGTATTGACGCGGAGTTAGGCGAAGTGCTGGCCGGCAAGTTCACGCCGACGCCGGGACGGCGCGTGGTCTTCAAGAGCTTGGGAGTTGCGGTAGAGGATTTGGCCGCGGCACTACTGGTTACTCCAGGCGCAATGCGTCCATCGGCGATATCCAACTAGCTCGTAACGCCGGCACCAGCGCAGCGATCGATGCGGGTAAAGCCAGAGCTAGAACAGCGATCACCAAAGCCGCCGGATCGTAAGCGCTTACCCCATGTAACTGGTTGCCGAGGAAACGTCCGGCCGCTAAGCTCAAAGGTACGCCGAGTAGTAATCCGAAGCCGATTAGTACAAACGCGCCGCGCAGAATCAAAGTAAGCACGCGCCCGCGATCTGCGCCCAACGCCATGCGCACGCCGATCTCCTTGACCCGCGTCCCGGCATTATAAGCGGTTACTCCATAGAGCCCAACTGACGCCAGCACGAGCGCCAGGAGCCCGAAGAGAGAAGTCAGCCGGGCAATCAGCCTCTCCTGCCCGAAGCTTGAACTCACTTGAGCGCTTAAGGCGCGCATCCGAAGGACGGGTAAGTTCGGATCGATCTGAGACATCGCACGTCTAACGGGTGCGTCGCCCAAGTGGCTTCCGGGGCGCATCAAAACCAATATGTCGTGGATAAAGTGCGATCGGGTCTCGCCGCTCATCTCTCCGGGTTTCGAGTAACTCGTCCACTGCGTCAGCGGCACATAGAAGAACGGTTTAACCGGGTCCTGCATGTTATACCCCAGATACCGCATGTCTTTGGCGACGCCCACAATTTCGTACTCATGCGACATTTCGATGGGTCCCTGGCCAAACTGCCTGCCAAGTGGATCCTCGCCTTCGAGAAATTTCTTGACGAACGCTTCATTGACGACGGCCACGTGCCGCGAACCCGCCGTGTCCTGCTCGGTAATGGGACGGCCTTTTACGATCTCATTACCCAGCAAGGAGAAGAATCCGGGTGAGATCCGGGTCCACGAAGATTCAGGCTCCTGCCCCGGAGGCGGTTCGCGTTTTCCGGCCAGGTGAATGCTTGAATTCCAGCTATCGCCGCTGAGTGGCGAGTACTGAGCGATCGCCACAGACTCTACTCCCGGAATCGCCGCCAGACTATCATGAATACGACGGTATAAAGGCTCGAGTTGTTCGGGCTTGTATCCAGCCAGTACCGGATCGATATTCAATACAACGCGGCGATCCGGCTCAAAACCGAAGTCCTGATGCTCCAAACTGCTCAGCGTCTTACTAAGTAAGCCCGCGGTTGTCAGCAGCACTAATGAAAGAGCGGCCTGCAGAATGACGAGAACTTTACGAGACACGGAACCGGATTGCTTCGTTGATCGATTGGCTCCTCGAAGCGCTTCCACGGGATCGCTGCGAGACGCCATCCAGGCCGGCGCAATCCCGAACGCAAGGCCGGTAAGTAGAGAAACGAAAAATGCGAACAACAGAACCGGCAACGACGGAGACGCACTTATGGGAACTGTACCGACTCCGATCGCGCTCGAGGGATCGAACGCATACCACAGGATAAATCGCGTTCCCGCGAATGCGACTGCCAGCCCGGCCAGGCCCCCGGCGAGCGAGAGTAACACGCTCTCTGTAAGAGCTTGCAGGATCATCCTCACCGGCCGGGCGCCGAGCGCCATGCTTAGCGATGTTTGCTGGGAGCGTTCGAGTCCGCGAACCATCATCAGGTTCGCTACATTGGCGCAGACGATCAGCAGCACGAATCCCGCGACTAACAGTAAGATCTGCAGCCGGTGCTCGTACTCTTCCCGCATGCTAACGATTCCCGCGCCGCCGGGCGAGAGATACATCGTTTGCTTCGCGATCTCCGTGCGTTCCTGAGGCGCCATCGCACCTTGATGTGCGCGGAGCCAGGCTAGTAAGTGGATCCGCATCTGGGCTTGCAGTGTACCCACGTCCGTCCCGGAGCGAACACGACCGATGATATCCAGCCAGTGCTGGTCGACGTTGTCCAGTAGCGAACTGTCGCGCTGTACGATTGGTTCGGCCGAGAGAGGTAAATACACGTCCGGCGGAGTGGGGCGAAGCTGTGCGCCATAAAATCCCGGGGGAGTAACTCCTACCACCGTGAAAGGATTGCCGTTAATGTCGAATACGCCGCCGATTACGCCGCGGTCGAACCCGAATCTTTGCCGCCAGACCTGATAGCTGATCATGGCGGCGGGCGCGGCGCCCTTTTGGTCGTCGGCGGGGGTTAGTGCGCGCCCCGCATAGGCGGGAACGCCGAAGGTTGCAAAGTAGTTTCCCGATACAAACTCGCCGGTGTAAGTTTCCGCCGGGCTGGCGCTATGTTCACGACGTACTCCGAAGAGTGACTGGCCGGCTTGAAACGCCGCCATGCTTTCGAATCCCGTCGTCTGATCCCGCAAGTACCTGTAAAGGTCGTTGGAAAAGACGGAGAACTCTTCAGACTGTGAGTAGCCGCCCCACACGCAGCAATGGGTTTTTTTGCCGACTCGATAAAGCTGATCGGGATTGGACACCGGCAGCGACCGCAGCATCACCGCATGGACCAGGGTGAAGATAGCGGTTGTGGCGCCGATGCCCAGGCCGAGTGTCAAAATCACGGTGCCTGTGAACGCCGGGCTCTTGCGCAGGCGCCGCAACGCGAGACGGATGTCGTGAGGCATCTGTGCTAGCCCCTGCAGCGGATGTGCGCGGTCTTGTTCGGTGCGGGTCGGCATTGTCGTTTTAGCGCTTACCATAGATACGGGCTCGCGCCGGTTCAGTTAGCAGAAATCTCGTGTGGGGCGCTGTCGAAACCCGCGCGGCGAAAATCAGCACCGCCATACTAAAGAAGATGAGTCGATTTTCCAGACGCGAGCTTCTCGGTTGGGCGGCGGTCCCATGGTTCTCCAGACTCCTGAATGCGCAAGACGCACCGCAGGATTCCGAGCCGACATTCACCACAGCCGTCAACGTCGTCAACATCTTCGCCACCGTGCGCGATAAGCGCGGCGAGATCGTTCGCGAACTAACCAAGGATGACTTTTCCATTCTTGAGAACGGGCGTCCGCAAACCATCAAGTACTTCACGCGCGAAACTGATCTGCCATTAACTGTCGGACTGCTGATCGACACGAGTATGAGTCAGGACAAGCTCTTGAACGACGAGCGCGGCGCCTCGTTCCGCTTCCTCGATCAGGTGCTTCGCGAACGCAAAGATCAGTTCTTTATCGCGCAGTTTGACGTGGGCGTCGTAATGCGTCAGGAACTTACCGCGTCGCGCAGCCAGCTGAATGAAGCGCTATCCTACGTAGATACGCAGACGCGCAGTCAACTAATGAGGCAAGGCGGCGGCACGGTCCTATACGACGCGCTCGTGAAAGTCTCGAATGAAGTTATGACCGGACAGAAGAATCGGAAAGCGATTATCGTACTTTCCGATGGAGTCGACTTCGGAAGTAATGCGACACTCTCCGAAGGTATCGAAGCCGTGCAAATGGCGGACACGATTATCTATTCGATTCTTTTCGCCGATCCACATGCGTATGGGGCAGGCGGCGGAGCGGAAGCGCAGCGCGGGCGCGACGCGATGTCCCGCATGGCTCGCGAAACCGGCGGCGCTTACTTCGAAGTGACTAAGAAGCTGAACCTCGAACAAACATTCGATGCGATTCAAACCGACCTTCGCAGCCAGTACAGTCTGGGCTACACGCCGAATCCGCCGGTGAAAGAGCCGCAATTCCGGAAGATCCAGGTTACGGTGAAGCGCGACGACGTGATTGTTGAGGCGCGGAACCGCTACTACGCGCGCCCGCTGTAGGTTTGACGAAGAGCAGGCACACCGGAGAATCGATGCCGTTTACTACTCCCGCAGGTTTGAGATCGCCCGTCTTTGCGTCGATCCGAAATATGGCAATGTTCGCCGAATTCTGATTCGCGGCGAGCAGAAAATGTCCGCTTGGATCGATGGTGAAGTTGCGCGGGCCTTTGCCTCCGGACGGAGTCCAGCCGGCCTCCGTTAGTCTGCCGCTGCGCGGATCGATGGTGAATCGCGCAATGCTGTCGTGCCCTCGATTGGACGCGTACAGAAACCTTCCGGAGGGATCTATAGCGATCTCCGCCGGCGTGTTCTGCGATTTGAAACCTTCCGGGAGCGTCGATACCTGCTGAAACTCAGTAAGTGTGCCGTTCTTGAAATCGTAGCCGACAACAGTCGAATCTAACTCATTCACGACATAGACTCTATTGTTCGCTCGATTGAAGACCAGGTGCCGCGGACCCGCGCCGGGATGCACTTTGAGCGAAAGCGATCGCCCCGGATCGAGTGTCTCTTTATCCAGTTGCCGAACTAGAATCTCATCGGTGCCGAGATCGGTCGCCAGCAGAAAACGGTCGTCGGAAGAGAAGTTCACGGAGTGGCCGTGGGGGCTATCCTGGCGGTCGTGGTTGGGTCCGACGCCCGTTCCAGTGAACTCGCCGAAGTGTTCCGGAGCGGCCAGACCGTCCGGTCCCAGGGGGAACGAGACGAAGTTGCCGCCGGTGTAATTGGCGACGGCGAGAATCCGCCCGGAAGGATCGACCGCCAGATCGCAAGGGTCCGCGCCATGCGAGGAGAAGCGCTGGTCTTCGGTCAACTTACCGCCTGCAGCGCGCGCAAAGACTGTGATGTAGCCGCTCTTCTCATTCTCATAGTCATGAGTCTCATCAGCGGCGTAAAGCGTGCGGCCGTTCGGACTTAGAGCGAGGAATGACGGGTTATCTACTTTCGCCATGAGTCCGAGCGGTTTGGCGGTTCCGGTCGCGGAGTCGAACTGGTACGCATAGATACCGTCGCTCCCTTTACC
>NZ_CAJCHS010000028.1 GCF_903970205.1 Nevskia soli
TCCCGCGCCGCCAAACCGTAAGAGAACTGGTGAAGCCTGGCGGCGCGGGGCGTGTTCCGTTTTGCGCGAGTTTTTCAAAAGCGCAAAGGACGCGAACCCGCGCCGCCAAACCGCGAGAGAACTGGTGAAGCCTGGCGGCGCGGGGCGTGTTCCGTTTTGCGCGAGTTTTTCAAAAGCGCAAAGGACGCGAACCCGCGCCGCCAAACCGTAAGAGAACTGGTGAAGCCTGGCGGCGCGGGGCGTGTTCCGTTTTGCGCGAGTTTCTCAAAGCTGAGAACCCTCGCTCCCGTGACGCACTCCCGGTTCTGGTGAACACAAGATCCGTGTTATGCACGTAGCCGCCCTAACTCTCCGGTTTTTCTTAGTCGCAGTCGCTTTGCTCGCGGGATGGTTTGACTTCCGCTCCCGCCGTATCCCTAACTGGATAACTGTGTCAGGAGTGTTGCTAGGATTTGGACTGAATACCTCTTTCTTCGGCTTCGCCGGTGCTCTTTCAGCGGCAGAAGGTCTTGCTTTAGCCTTGATAGTCTATATCCCCCTCTATATCCTTCGAGGGATGGGAGCGGGCGACGTCAAGCTTATGGCGGCCCTCGCCGCGATGGCCGGCCCTACGAACTGGCTGATTATTTTTCTGGTTACATCGCTGCTTGGCGGAGTCGCCGCCTTAGTGCTCGTGCTTGCCCGAAAGCGGTTTGCCCAGACTTGGTTCAACGTCCTTACTTTAGTAGGGTCGCTCGCGCGCTTTGAGGCGCCTTATCGCACTAACATCGAACTCGATGTGCGCGAATCGCAGTCCCTGCGACTCCCGCACGGCACGGTTATCGCTTTTGGCGCTGCTCTCTGCTTACTCGCCGGACTGTTTCCGAACTAAAGCTTCCTAAACCTTTGGTCACTTTCAACCGATAAACCTTCATAGGACATGCAAACGTTTCCCATCCCGAAAAAAGAACAGTCGCAACCTTGGTTCGTGAGGCTTCTTCCGTCGTTCAACGACCTCGCGTTCCTTATCCCGATTCTGTTCCTGTTTGTGCACCTGAATGGAGCCAAGAGAATGCTTGGCGACGGCGATACGGGATGGCATATCCGTACCGGCGAGTGGATTCTTGCGCATCACTCGGTGCCGCAGGTAGACCTCTTCTCGTTTTCCAAACCGGGGCAGTCCTGGTTTGCCTGGGAATGGCTATGGGATCTGCTCTTCGCGGCGATTCACGGCTACTCCGGCCTCACCGGCGTTGTGTTTGTCAACATCACTTTGCTAGGGCTTGTGTTCGTTCTGCTCTATCGTCTGGTCTGCCGCCAAACCAGTAACTCTTTACTCGCCTTAGGCGTGACATTTCTCGCGATGGCGGCTTCAAGTCTACACTGGCTCGCGCGGCCACACCTGGCCGCCTGGGTGCTATTGCTCAGCTTCTGTCTCGTCCTTGACGAGATCCGCAAGGGAAAAAAGCACCTTTTCTGGGTCCTGCCGCTGCTAACGGCCGTGTGGACCAACATCCACGGCTCATTCTTTATCGGAATCGCGTTACTCATCGGCTATGCGCTCGGCGATTTGGCGGAAGGTTGGCTGTGGAAATCCGAGGAATCGAAAAGCGCGAAGTTCCAGCGGGCCCGCACGTTGCTTCTGTGCGCGTGGGCGTGTAGCGTGGCCACACTGCTGAACCCTTACGGACTCAATCTTCACCGCCATATTCTTACCTATCTCCTCGATACCCGGCAGTTGGACAACATCGGTGAATTTCAGTCGATTAGCTTTCACTTACGTGGCGCCGTTTACTTCGAGGCGATGCTATTTCTGGCCCTGTTCGCGGTTTGCTGGTGCGTCGGCAGGCGGCGTTTGGCCGAAGCTGCGATTGTCGCCGCCTGGGCGCATTTAGCTCTGATGTCGGCCCGCAATATTCCAATCTTCGCGTTTTTTGCCGCGCCGCTCGTGGCCGGAATGATTCAGGATGTCGCGGTCCGGACGGCCGTGAACTCTTCTGCCGCCGTGATTCGCCGAATGGCGTCAACACTTCGGGATCTCGGATCCGAATTTTGCGAGTTGGAGCGCGTTCCCCGGCTGCATCTGGTCAGTGCCGGCGCTGTCCTCGTGCTCGCCCTGCTGTTTACCGCTCCGAATCGTCCGGGCAGCTTTGTTGCGGAATATGACCCGCACCTTTACCCGGTGGCGGCCGTTAAAGTCCTCGAATCCCGTGTCGGCTCGCGCATCTTTGCCGATGACCAATGGGGAGACTACCTGATCTACAAACTATTTCCCCGCTACAAAGTTTTCATTGATGGACGCAGCGACTTCTATGGCGCGGACTTCGATAACCGCTTGCTCAGTCTTGTCAATGCGCATTACGACTGGGAATCGTCGCTCTCCGAATTTGCGATCGACACCGTGCTGGTACGCGCGGATGCGCCGCTAGTGGAAGCGCTAAAAAGATCTCGCCAATGGTCGGTCGCGTATGACGACGGCGTCGCGATCGTGTTTCGCGCGGACCAAGCGCACTCGGGCGCTCAGGCCCGAGCCGGGCGGCAAAACCTCTCACCAGTGTCACCTGTTGAGAACAAGGGTTTCCCGGCTATCGCGGCGGGCAAGCCGGAATCATCCACTCTCGCAAGCAAACCTCTAGAAAGGAGAATTTCATGATCAATTTCTTAAACAACTTCTGGCAGGAAGAAGAAGGCCAGGATCTCGTCGAGTACTCGCTGCTTCTGGCGTTTATCGCTTTGGCTGCGATTGGCGTTCTGACCAACGTCAGCAAGAGCGTCAACGGACTCTGGACCACCGTGAACAGTTCGCTAACCAACGCGAATTCGGTCGCCAAAGCGGGCGCGAGCTAAAACTTCGGAGCTGTGGCTGAAACACCGGCGGTGTTAAGTCGCGGCTCCCTTTTTTGAGATCTGAATAAAAGCAACTGAAAGATTTTATGAATCAACGTCTGCTTACCGTATTTGTGTTCGCGGTGGTGGTTGCCGCCATCGCCAGTTATGTGGTGTATCGGGGCGTATCGGCTCACGTTCAGACTAGTGTGCCCGCGCCCTCCACCCATCTGTTCGTCGCGGCTCATGACCTGGAGGTCGGAACGCTGGTGCGGGACGCTGATGTCCGTGAAGCGGACTGGCCTGCAGCCGTACCCGCGCAGTCCATTTCGAAGCGTCAGGACCTGATCGGACGCGGCGTTGTGACGAAAGTATTCAAAGACGAGCCGTTCGTTTCCGAGCGGTTGGCGGCACAAGGCGCGGGCGCGGGTCTCGCCGCGACCATCCCGATGGGCATGCGAGCCGTCGCCCTCCGCGTAAACGACGTGATCGGTTTAGCCGGTTTCGTCTTGCCGGGAGTCCGAGTCGACGTGGTGGTTTCCGGGAACTCGCCGCAAGCCACTCAATCCGGCGTGCTGGCGCGCACAGTCTTGCAGAACATCGAGGTGCTCTCGGCCGGACAGAAGATCGAACACAACGTCGAAGGCAAGCCGGAAGACGCGCAGGTGGTGAATCTGCTCGTCACACCCGAGCAGGCGGAAATTCTCAGCTTGGCGAGCAATGAAACTCGCGTGCAGCTCGTGCTACGAAATCCGATGGATAACAAGAGTGAAGTGACTCGCGGCGCTTCCATGGCGAGCATGTTTGGAGTTGCCGCCCCGTCGCTTCCGGCAATCACCGGTGCAAGTCGAAAAGCGAGGAGCACCCCGGTCGTGAAGGCCGATGT
This sequence comes from Nevskia soli, assembly GCF_903970205.1. Classification (GTDB taxonomy): domain Bacteria; phylum Acidobacteriota; class Terriglobia; order Bryobacterales; family Bryobacteraceae; genus Bog-113. Next base: position 3,692 of record NZ_CAJCHS010000028.1, read on the forward strand.
GAAGCCCCCCTCGGCCGCGACTGTGGAAGTGTTCACCGGCGCGAAGCGTTCCGAAACGATGTTCGCCGGGACAGGGAGCAATTGATGTTGACGGCGATCCTATGTCTGGCTCTCTCGTTGGCGGGCGTATCATCGTCAACGCCTGCGTCAACGCCTGCGTCAACGCCTGCCGAGAGCGTAATCGATCTCGATGTGAACAAATCGACGGTACTCGAAAACCGCACTGGAGTGAAACGCGTCGCGACCGCCACGCCGGAGATCGCGGAAGCGGTGGTCGTCAGTGTGAATGAGGTCATGGTGAACGGCAAAGCGCCAGGAGAAACCAGTCTCGTGCTTTGGGATGGCGCCGGTGTACGAACCATCTTCAACGTTCGGGTTCATGGCAATGACAATCGCGCCGACATGGTGCGTGACGAGTTGGCCCGCGAATTTCCCGGCAGTGATATTACATTCCGCGCCGAGAACGGCGCCGTTTTCCTGAGCGGAACCGCTCCGGATACAGTCGCCGCCGACCGGGCTGTCGCCATTGCGACGACGCTCGGGAAAGTTGTCAATCTGTTGCGGGTTCCGCTTCCACCCGCTGAGCCGCAGATCCTCTTGCACGTTCGTTTCGCCAATGTCGATCGCTCGGTCAGCACGCAACTCGGCTTGAATTTCTTCAGTACCGGCGCGGCTAATACGCCAGGTGCCATCTCGACCGGTCAGGCATCTCCGCCGGCAGTTAGCGGCCCTCCGACGGCATTTTCGGTGAGCGACGCTTTGAATATCTTCTTCTATCGGCCGGATTTGAATCTCGGCGGAACGCTGGCGGCTTTAGTGAGCAAGGATCTGGCGGAGATACTGGCGGAGCCAAACCTGCTAACCATCAGCGGCCGCCCGGCCAGTTTCTTAGCCGGCGGAGAGTTCCCGTTTCCAACCCTGCAGGGTGGAGGCGGAGGTGTTGGCCAGGTCACGATTCAATTCCATGAGTTTGGAATACGCCTGCACTTTCTGCCTTTCGTAACGCCTCGCGGCACCATCCGGATGACCGTAACTCCGGAAGTGAGTTCGCTCGACTACGCCAACGGACTTACCGTAGACGGGTTCACGGTTCCCGGACTTGATACGCGCCGCGTAGAGACGGAGATTGAACTACGAAACGGGCAAAGCTTTGTCATCGCAGGTCTGCTGGACAACCGGCTGTCGCAAACGATCGATAAGATTCCCGGCCTTGGAGATATCCCGTTAGTCGGCAAGCTGTTTCAGTCAAAGGTCGCGACACGCAGTCACACCGAGCTGCTGGTGATCGTTACTCCCGAGATCGTTCGTCCGATCGAGCCCGGAGAAAAGGCTCCTGACATCCCGATCCCGGTTCCTTTCCTGAAAGGCGCTTTGACAGTGCCGCCCCAGACGCCGGCCGCATCGCCCAGCCAGATCTCGCTTCCGGAGCTACGGGCGGTTCCGGTCGAGATCTTGCCCGACCCAATTCCAGCGCCCGCTGCGGCTCCGCCCACGACGCCGCAAGCCGCTGCGCCCCAAGCTAACGGGCCGGTTTCGACAACGCCCGTCGCGTCCGCAACGGCGCCGGCCTCGCCCGCCCAAACGAACTCGCCGCATTAGGACGATATGTATCCCTCATCCTTTGCCCTGGCGATCGAAAACGCCGAATTAAGAGCCTCCGCCGAAACTGCGCTTGCTCCCCTCCGCAGCAGCATCGAAAGGTACGACCGCTCCAATATGGAGGCGCTGCTTGCCGGGATTGCCGAGCGCATTCCCGAAGTCCTGATGCTCGATATCGCAGCGTTTCAGGAACAAGCGGGGACGGCATTGCGCGAAATCCGCACACGCGCGCCCAAGACAAAGATCGTTGCTTTGCACGGTACCGCGGACCCGCACTGGATTCTGGAATCGCTCCGGGGCGGAGCAGCGGAGTTCGTTCAAGCGCCGTTTTCCGAGACGCTGATGCCGGCTCTCGCCCGCATCGTGGAAGCGCGGGTGGAGAACGGATCTACGCGCAAAAAGGGAAGGCTGCTCGGGTTCTTGTCCGCGAAGGGCGGTTGCGGCGCGACGACGATCGCGTGCCATGTTGCCGTCGAACTGCAACGCCAAACCAAGTCCAATGTCCTGATGGCTGACTTCGATCTTGCGTCCGGTCTAACACGATTTCTGATGAAGGCGAGCGGTGACTACTCGGTGGTCGACGCGGCCCGAAATCTGTCACGGCTGGATGCCAGCTTATGGCAGGGGTTCCTATCGCCGGTTAAGCCGGGGCTCAGCGTCTTACCCGCGCCCCTCACGGTCAGCCATCGCGATACCCCGGAAGAAGCCGATTTTCAGGAACTTCTGCGGTTCATGCGAACGCAGCACGATTGGTGTGTGATCGACCTCGGCCGCAGCCTCACCTCTGTCGCAGAGGCCGCCCTTCAAGAAGTAGATGACCTGTTTCTAATCTCAACCACTGAAGTTATCGCCCTCCACGGCTTGAAGAGCATGGCTCGCGGGCTCCAGGACGACCAGCACAACAAGCACAAGTTGCACGTGATCCTGAATCGCGCGCCAAAGATGATGGACATCACGCGCGACGAGCTCGAGAAGATCTTAGGCCGCCCGCTCTACGCAACGCTGCCCAATGATTATCCGAGCCTCTACGAATCCTATGCCAAAGGCAGCCTTCTCCCGCCCGGTAATCGCCTGGCGCAGCACTTTGCCCGTCTCACGAGTCAAATCATCGGGGTTGAAGCAGCGAAGCCGAAACGGCGCTTCTCGCTACTAGGTTAGCTATGGCGATCACTGAAGATATCCGCACGAATTCTCCCGATCTGGACCGCGAAACCTCCAAGGCACGGCTGCAGGACCTCAAGTTCCTGGTTCATCGCCAACTTCTCGATCGCATCAACCTCGAGGCCGTTTCCGCTTTGCCGCTGGATCGAGTCCGGCAGGAAGTCCGGCCCTCGGTCGCAAAGATCTTAAGTGAAGACAAGACGCCGCTCAGTTTAGTCGAAAAAGATCGGCTGATTGAAGAAGTTCTCGACGAGGTCTTTGGCTTGGGACCTCTGGAACCGCTGCTGAAGGATCGCTCGGTCTCCGATATCCTCGTCACCACCAACCGTCTGGTCTACGTCGAGCGCGCGGGCAAACTGCAGCGCACCGCGGTCGAATTCAAAGACAACAGCCACCTCCAGCGCATCATCGAACGCGTGGTTTCCCGCGTCGGCAGACGGATCGACGAATCCTCGCCGATGGTCGATGCCCGATTGCCGGACGGCTCGCGTGTGAACGCCGTCATTCCACCGCTCGCGGTCGACGGGCCTCTGCTATCGATCCGCCGTTTCAGCAAAGATCCACTGCGGCCCTCCGACCTAACCAACAAACTCGCGCTCACTCCAGGCATGCTCGACTTTCTTGAAAGCTGCGTGAAATCGCGACTGAACGTGATCATTTCGGGCGGGACGGGCGCGGGGAAGACAACATTTCTGAATGTTCTCTCGGGCTTCATTGCGGAGGACGAACGTATCGTCACCATCGAAGACGCGGCCGAACTGCAGATGCGCCAAACGCACGTTGCCCGCCTCGAAACCCGTCCCGCCAATCTCGAAGGACGCGGCGCGATTACCCAGCGGCACCTTCTTATCAATGCACTCCGAATGCGCCCCGACCGAATCGTCGTCGGCGAGGTTCGCGGTGAAGAAGCGCTGGACATGCTTCAGGCCATGAATACAGGCCATGACGGATCGTTGACCACGGTCCACGCCAATAGCCCGCGCGATGCCATCAGCCGTCTCGAGGTGATGGTCGGGATGTATAGCGGGAATCTCAACCAGCGGTCCATTCGGCAGCAGATCGCGTCGGCGGTCGATCTCTTTATCCAGATCGCGCGCCTGAGCGATGGAAGCCGTCGCGTGACGCACATCACGGAATGCATCGGCATGGAAGGCGATCAGGTCACCACGCAGGACATCTTTCTCTTCGAGCGCACTGGCGTATCGAGCGACGGACGCGTGCTCGGCCGTTTCCGCGCCACCGGTGTCCGCCCGAAAGTAAGCGACCGGTTGAAAGCCGCGGGGATCGAACTTCCCGGTTCGCTGTTCCAAAGCAGCACGGAGGTTCGCTGAGATGAACTTCCTGGTGATTCTCACGTTCCTGGCCATCTTCTTCGTAACCATGTGTTGCGTTGGGGTGGGCTTAGCCTTACATGAATCGAAGCAGCGCAAGCTGTTCATGCAAATGCTGAGAACGGTGGAAGCGGGCGCTTCCGTTCCCGTGAAGAACATACTCCGTCCGCTTGCGGATCGGAACAGCTCACGAGAATGGCTGCAGCGTCTTCCGATGATGAGCGCGCTGGGACAGACGCTGCGTCAATCGGGGCTGGATTGGAGTGCGGAACGTCTCCTGGCAATGTGCGCCGGAGGATGTTTGATTGGTGCATTTGCCGGAGCGAAACTCGATCTCCTTTCCATGACCATGCTGAGCACTGCGGTTTTTTCGGTGATTGGCGCGCTCGCGCCCTGGATGTATGTTGGGCGCAAACGCAGCAAGAACATCAAAGCCTTCGAAGCTCAGTTTCCCGAAGCGCTCGACTTCCTAGCGCGGTGTTTACGAGCGGGTCACGGGTTCGGAACGGGGCTGGAGATGCTCGCCGCCGAATCTCCCGATCCTCTGGGCGAAGCGATCCGCCGGGTTTCCAACGAGCTGCAACTGGGCGCCCCGATGGATGTAGCCATGAAAGGCCTCTCCGACGCCGTACCGCTTGTGGACATCCGTTTTTTCATCTCGGCGGTGGTTATTCAGCGGGAAACCGGGGGCAACCTCGGTGAAATCCTTGGCCGCCTTTCGGGAATCATTCGCGAGCGCTGCAAACTGCGAGGCCAGGTCAAAGCGATGAGCGCGCATGGCCGGATTACCGGCATGGTTCTGCTCCTGATTCCGGTCGCGGTGTTGGCCATCCTATCGGTTTCCGCGCCCGACTATTTCGCGGGTCTAACCAAAGATCCCACGGGAAGAATGCTGCTCCTCGGCGCGGCGGGCGGCCAGGTACTCGCCTACTTCTGTATCAAGAAGATCGTGAACATCAAAGTCTGAGTTTCAAACCATGGCCTTAATCGCTTCATTCAGCGTGTTCGCTGCCGTGCTCCTCGCGATTACTCTATTCGGGTACGTGAAGTACGTTAAGCCGTCGCGCCTCATCGACCAGTTGAGCTATGAGGACCCGTCGGCTGTACCCCTGAACGCCGAGCCGAAGCAGCCGTTCCGGGCGATGCTGCTTCAGTTCCTCTCTTACCTGGGAAACCTGATTCCGCTGACGCCTCAGGATATGCGCCTTGTGCGCCATGAACTCGATTCGGCCGGATTTCGGGGTGACTTAGGCGTCGCCACGTTCACCGGCACGCGGGTTCTCGGAGCCGTCGTTTTATGCGTGGCCGCGTTCTTTCTGCGCGATTTGATCCCGGCGACTTCGGTCTTGAAGATAGTGATGGTCATCGGCGGCGGCGTAGGCGGGTACTTTTTGCCCGGTCTTGTTCTGGATCGCATCATTGCGAAGCGCCGCGAGAAGATCCGTTTCGCTCTTCCCGATGCTCTGGACTTACTCGTGATCTGCGCGGAAGCCGGCTGCGGCCTCGATCAGTCTCTAGTTACCGTGAGCCGCGAATT
>NZ_CAJCHS010000029.1 GCF_903970205.1 Nevskia soli
CGCTGGCGGGTATTTACGGGGCAGCGACGACCGCCATATCGGGAGTGGTGCAGATCGATAGCTGGTCGTACGCGATCACCGCCCATGTAGCCGAACCGAACATGACCATTCAGCTTCCGTCGTCACTGCTGAGCAGCGGCCAGCAATCGAAGATCTCGGTGGCGTTCGATAGTCCGCCGCTAGAGGCGGCGAGCGGCACCGTGACGCTCACGTTCACCCCATCCACGACGATCGCAATCGAAGATCCCGCGATTGTATTCCCCTCAACGGGGTCGACCACCGTGAACTTCGCCAGCGTGCCCGGCCAGACGAGCGCTAGCTTCTCGGGGCAAACCTCAGTCGTGCTGCAAACCGGAACAACGGCGGGAACAATCCACCTGCATGCCGCGTGGGATTACACCACAGCCGATGCGGACGTAAACCTGGAAGCGGCGGCGGTCGGCGTGGATTCCGTGATAGCCACGAAGACTTCCCGCGCGCTGACGGTCGTCATCAACGGCTTCGACAACACCCGCACAGCCGGAAGGATGACGTTCAACTTCTATGATTCACAGGGTGAGTTTGTAGGCCAGCCCGTGCCCGCGGATTTCACCGAAGCCTTCTATAACTACTTCTTCGGCGCCGCAACAAACTACGGAGGGATGTTTCAGGTCACCGCAAGCATTCCCGTTCTGACGGGCAACACCAACCAGATCAGCGGTGTCGCCGTGGACCTGCAGAACTCGGCGGGAAACACGGAAACCAAAGTCATCCGCTTTCAATAGCGCTACTTACCGGGCCGCGACCGAGCGGTTGCCGATCCGTCCTGATTAAGTAACCCGAAAAACCGCTCCGTTGCCGTCGCGGCTCGGTATCCAATTCATCTGGACGGGAGCAGTTCGCCGTTGCGCGATGTGCAGGCAGCTTTCGAGGGAACGCGTTCCGACCCCGCTCTTAAACCGCCGGTTGACGCAGCCAGTCGCGCATCGCGTCACGATACAACATGATGCCTTTGCGCGAATACCGCAGATAGCCCTGCCGCCGGAAATGATTCATGTAGTGCGTCACGATCTCGCGCGAGGTGCCCACATACTGCGAAAGCAGCTCGTGCGTGAACGGGATCATCTGCACCGACCCATCGTCCGAAGCCGTCCCCAGACGTTCCGAGAACCGGATCAGCGTGCGAGCCAGCCGGCGCGCAATGTTGTCCACCGAGAAACTCTCGATCCGGTGTCCAAAATCCATGGAGCGCTGCACCAAAAGCTGCATCAGCGCAATCGCGAGTTTGGGACGCCGCATGAGGATGTCTTCAATGTCATTCGTGGTCCAAGTCATGACCTTGACGTTCTCCAGAGCGACAGCGATCTCTGAACGACGGGATAAACTTAAAAACGCCGATTCGCCGAAAAATTCATCGGGCTGGTAGATGTCGACCACCACCTGCCGGCCGTCTTCGGCCATCCGCGACACTTTAACTTTGCCCGCAATCACCAAATACAGGTTGTTCGACGGTTGGTCCTGGTTGTAAATGACCTGGCTTTTCTTGAAAGCGAGGATAGTTGAGCATGGAAGATGCGCAAGCGGATCTTCGAGGTCCCGCTGAGGGACTGGAACTGCGGTTTGAATTTGGCCAGTTGTGGTTGATGCCATTACACTCTCCGAACAGTAAGGATTCTAACACGTTGCGGGACATAGACCAAGAAATCTACGTTTCGGAACCCGTTATAAGGCTCCGAGTTGCAAGTTTAGTACCGAATTATACGCGTTTCCCCGGTGATGAAGTTATTTTGAACTTAGTTCAGTCTCACTGAAATGATCCTCGATGAGCACGCCGAACACCCTATTTCTTCACAGTGTAGCTCGCCTACGTCCCAAAGATGGTAAAGATTACCTCAATTCTTCCTATCGCGGCAGTTGCACTCACGCAAGTACATCTGCTTGCTGAGTTTCGCCCACCCGCCAAAGCCAGACCCGCTGTCCGCGGCGCAAACGGAGCCGCGATTCTTCCCGGCGGGCGCGTCATTCAGCCTCTGGGCGAGCAGTTTCCGACCGGGCCGGGGCCGTTCTCGATCGCCGCAAGTCCATCGGGCAGAAGTTTCGTCTCGGTGAATCTCGGACCGGAGCGCGCGTCAGTCACGGTCTTGAGGCGCGACGGGAAAGAAGCCTGGTCGCTGACCAATTACTTCACTGCGGAAAAATCGCAATCCGAGAAAGACTTTCGTTCGGTGGGCGGCGGCGTCGCGATGGTGAACGATAAACTCGCCTGGATTTCGGAAGGGGATTCCGGGCGAGTACGGTTGATCGACCTCCTTACGGGCGAGCGCCGCAAGCTGGTAGACCTCAATCAAGGCGCGTTGACGGCGAGCTATAGCGGCGCGCTCGCATTCGATGCCGAGAAGAACCTCCTGTATGTCGTCGATCAAGCTCACTTCCGCCTGGTGATTGTGGACGCAGTCAAGGGTGTGGTTGTCTCTGAGGCGCCGACTGGTTTCCTGCCCTATTCGATTTCCCTAGCGCCCGACAAAAAGCGCGTCTGGGTGACGAACCTCGGCATGTTCCGCTACCGCGTGTTGCCGGGCGCGGACAGCAAACACGCGGTTGCGACCGGTCTGCCGTTTCCGGCATTTGGTTTCCCTTCGCCCGAGGCATCCGCCGGAGTGACGCGCAAGAACGGAGGCGGCGGGGATGTCGCTGTGCCGCCGTTGGGCGATCCGAACGCCATGGAATCGAATTCGGTCACCGTGATCGATGTCTCCAACCCCGCGCAGCCAAAGCCGGTAGGAACCGTTCGGACCGGACTGCCGTTCGGGGCGGAAAGCGAGAGCGGAAGCAGCCCCTCGGGAGTGCTCGCAACCGCTGACGCGGTTTATGTCTCGAACGCGCACGAGGATTCGATCGACGTCATCGATCCCTCGACGCTGACCGTCGAAGAAACGATCCCGCTACGCATTCCCGGGCTCGAAAGATTACGCGGCGTGTTGCCGCTGGGCATGGCTTACGACGAGACCCGGCACTGGCTGCTGGTGGCGGAAGCGGGTATCAACGCAATCGGCGTGATCGACACCAGGCGGCACGGCGTGATTGGATTGCTTCCGGCCGGCTGGTACCCCGCCGGCGTCGTGCTGCAGGATGGCGTTGTGCTGGTGGCGAACGTGAAAGGCCGCGGTACCGGCCCCAGTTCGACATTGGTGCCGCCGGATTTCTACGAATTTGGCGGCGTGCTGCGGCGCGGCAGCATCTCGCGTTTTCCGCTGCCCGCTGAAAAGGATCTCGGCCCGCATACCCGGCTCGTGCTGGATGCCAATGGATTCCGCCCGGTCGCGGATGAGCCGTGGCCGGACGTTTCGATCCATCACGTCGTCGTGATCGTCAAGGAAAACCGGACGTTCGACGAAGTGTTCGGCGACATGAAAGCGGCGAACGGCCCGGTGGCCGGCGTTGCGCGTTACGCCCGCTTCGGCGACCATGGTTACGCCGAAGGGCATAAGAGCCGGTTCAGCCTCCAGGGAGTTGCGGTGACGCCCAATCATCACGCGCTGGCTGCGCGCTTCAGCTTCTCCGATAACTTTTACGCCGATTCGGAGGTGAGCGTGGATGGGCATCACTGGATCGTGGGGGCGTACCCGGACGCGTGGACCGAGAGCTCTTTGCTCGCCGCGTACTCCGGGCAGAAGCACTTCCTGTTGGATGACCAGGCGCCCGGCCGCCTGTTGTTTGCCGAAAGCAACTCGTCCGTTCATCCGGAAGAGCAGGAGCAGGCGGGCAGCGTGTGGCAGCATCTGGAGCGCAACCACGTGTCGTTCCTGAATTTCGGCGAGGGGTTTGAGTTGGCCGGCGATGCGGAAGACCCGGACGAAGAACCCACCGGCGCGCGCCTGCTGACCAATGTTCCGATGCCGGACGCACTCTACCGCAACACCTCGCGCGTGTATCCGGGGTTCAATATGAACATCCCGGATCAGTTCCGCGCGGCGCAATTCATAGCCGAGATCAAGACGCGCTTTGTCGACACCGGGAAGGACTTGCCGCAGCTCCTGTTTTTGCATCTGCCGAACGACCATACTGCCGACCCGCGTCCGGAGGATGGGTATCCGTACGCCGCGTCCTATGTGGCGGATAACGATCTCGCGCTCGGCAAAATCGTGGAGTTTCTTTCCCATACGCCGTGGTGGCGGGATATGGCGATTTTCGTGACGGAAGACGACGCGCAAAGCGGGATCGATCATGTCGATGCGCATCGCACGGTGTTCCTCGCCGCCGGGCCTTACTGCCGCAAGAACTACGCCTCGCATGTAAACGCAAGTTTTCCATCGATCTGGAAAACGGCATTTCACTTTCTACAGGTGCCACCGTTGAATCTATTCGATGCGACCGCGGCGGACTTGCGCGATCTGTTTACTACGGAGCCGGACTTCGACCCTTATACGGCGGTGCCGTCCGATCCGCGCCTATTCGATCCCGCGACGGCCCGGGCGCCTTTGCATCCGAAACCGTCGATCCCGATGGATGGTGCGCAGCCGCTACCGAGCCGCGACATACCTAACTGAGCCGCGACATACGTAACTGAGCCGCGACGGTGACGGAGCGGTTACTACCACGCGCTGCCAGCCACCCCCGCGTTACTTCGCCGCCCCGTGATCATAACTGATGGCGCGCGTAAGCGTCCATTGGCCATCTTTAAATCTCCACAGTGAAACAAACTTCGCTTCGCCCACTCCGTCGCTCTCGTGACCCGGATGGGTGAAGCGATGGACTCCGATCTCAACAGCGCCGTAACTTGCCAGCCGGTGTACCTCAAGCGTGCCCGGCACGAGGGTCCGGTGTACTTTGCCGCAAATGTTGTTGTGAATGCTTTCAATAAACGATTGCTTACCGACTTCCAGTCCGGTCTTGTCGTGATAGAACTCCAGATCGTCGGCGATCAGCTCCTTGAATACGTCGAGATCGCATTGGTTATAAGCATCGAAGAGCTTCCGGTCCAACGCTGCAACCGTATCGAACAAGCGATCACGCGCGTGAGGCACGGCAGCGGAAGTGTGCCACGCGTTGTCGGCGCGTACGGCATTCACGACGATCGACGATCCAGGCTCGATGGGCAGACCCGCAGCGCTACCCGACAGGCGATCCCCCTGCACGATTAAGTTGAAATCCACCGTCATCTGGGGATTTACAACAACCTGGAACGTGATCGTATGGCCCGTGACTGTTCCCGCGGAGATGGGACTCTGGCGGCCGGGACTTTCGCCGGCTGTACCCGTTACGGTCGAGCCGTTTTGTTCCAGAGAGATATAGTTATCACCTGGCTCAATGCTTCCATCCGTATGGACGATATCTAGAACACCCACCCACTTGCCGGAAACACTCGACTGTACTTGCGCAACGGCTAGCTTAGACCCGAGCCCGGCTAGTACAAGGACCATCGGAAGTAAGTGACACACTTTGCGCTTCATGGAACGCTGTACGATCCTACGGGCCGAAAGGTTCCGTATGATGCGGCATCAAGACGGGCGGCTAGTAGTTGCCCTTCTATAGCTTTTTCTTCTTGCGGAACCGCTCTCGTAGTACGGTCAGCTTCCACCCAGCGGCTCTGTGGGGAAATGCAAGGACGCGGACGCCAGCCAAATCATTCAGCCTGCCTAGCAGCCCGTAGACGTAACCGCTCCGTCACCGTCGCGGCTCTGTAACGTACTGATTCTACTGAGCCGCGCACGTGAGTAAGCGGTGCTTTTAGATTACTGCCACGGGCTGCCCACGATCAAAGATCGGGCTCTCCTGACGTCTGCGGACGGAATCGAGAGCGCTCTCGCATTCTTTGATCCGAGATGTGACCACCAGTTTTTCGTACTTATCCAGCCGAATGGAAATCGGAACCAGGCAATGCCTGACGTCAGCTTCAAGTTCGTCTAAGACGCGGCGAACGTCGGGAAGTAAGTCGAAATACTCTTCGCGCAACCGGTCTTCGATTGTTCGCTCAGAGTTAGCCAAGAGCCAATTCCAGCTCGTGCTTGACGGCCTCGGAGGGTTCAGCGTTGAAGTAGAACCGCCATTCCGGTCCGCTGGAGTGTTCCTGAATGCACTTCCGAATCTGGTTTTGGCTGTGATCTTGAACGAATGCGGCGCTGAAGGCCTTCTTGGTCTTTAGGTTTATATACATCTGAAGGTCGATGGTGTAGGCAAAGCCCGCCTCGCGCAGGATCTCGGTCTTTGATTTTGCCGGTTTCGACATCTGGTAAGCCTCTTCTCCATTATGTCAGCGTGTATCGAATCTCATCCCTGGGCCCCGGACATTCATGATCGCCCCACGAGGGTGTCGAGAAGAGTCTCGACACGGAAGAGTCCGTGCGCCACACTTAGCCCCACTTAATCAAACTAGGCACCGGCCGGGTCAACGGGTTATCGAAATGATTCGGACTAATCCGCAGCGCATAACCTAACCTCCCGGTCTGCTGCGGGATCAGTTCGCGTGAGTAAGTGGCCACTGTCCCATTGGTTCCGGTGTTAGTCAGGAGGGCAGCTTGTGTATCAACCAAAGTTCCGTTCGTCCCCACTTGTCCCCACACCACTTCGACCCGAACATCGTCCGGCCGTAGCCCGGCTAAGTCGACGCGCGTTGAAATCGAGAGCGGCTTGCCGCTGGTGAGCGGGCCGGCAGGGATCGGTCCGGTCTCCAGAAAGCGGACATTATTCCAGACAGAGAGTATTTGCCGGTTCCAGGCCGCTCGCTCGCGGGCCGGCCGGAAATTGTCCGTTTCAATTGCTTTGGCGGCCCGGTGCGCGGGCGTGTAGAGTTCCGTGTCGTACTGATGCACCATGCGGCGCGCGTCGAAGCCCGGAATGATTCCCATGATCGATTGCTTCGATCGCCGCGTCCACTCCGACGTGCCCATCGTGCGGCGCTCATAGAACATCGGCACGATTTCGTTCTCCAGAAGATAGTAGATGGCGCTGGCATGCAGACCATCCTGATCGTCGTTGTAAGGTTCGCGGTCGCCGATCGCCCAGCCGCCTGAAACTTCATACCCTTCGTCAAACCAGCCGTCGAGAATACTAAGATTCAAGACGCCGTTCATGGCGGCTTTCATGCCGCTGGTGCCGCAGGCTTCTTCACCCCGGCGCGGCGTGTTCAGCCAGATATCGACGCCCTGAATCATCTCGCGGGCTACCTTCATCTCGTAGTCTTCAAGAAAGACAACGTGTTTCCAGAGTTCGGGATCCCGCGCATACTGGGCAATCTGGCGGATAAACTCCTTACCGGGCGAATCTTTCGGATGGGCTTTGCCGGCAATCACAATCTGCACCGGGTGCTCTTTATCGAGCAGGATCTTCTTCAGGCGAACCACGTCGCGAAACAGCAGCGTGGCGCGTTTATAGGTTGCGAAGCGCCGCGCAAAACCAATCGTGAGCGCGTTCGGATCCAATACTTCCGACGCGTTCCTTACCTCCGACGCCGCTGCTTTTCTGCGCTGCGCGGATTCCACCTGCCTCTCGCGAATGAACGCGATCAGCCGTCGCTTGCGGCGGCGATGCGCTTCCGCCACTTCCTCGTCCGGAATCTCGGCGACCATTTTCCAGATGGACGCGTCCTCCGTCCAATCGCGCCAGCCGGGCGGAAGGTACTGATCGAAAAGGTCCGCCAGATCGCCGTTCAGCCAGCTTTGCAGATGAACGCCGTTGGTGACGGAGGTGATCGGAATTTCCCACGTCGGCAGCTCGGGCCATAACGACTGCCACATCAGCTGCGAGATATCACGATGCAGTTTGCTGACGGCGTTGCGATAGGAAGACGTGTTGAGGGCCAGGATGGCCATCGACAGGCGCTCGGAGCGATCGTCCGCATTCTTGCGCCCAAGCGCCATCAACTTCTCGAAGCTGATTTCCGACGAACTGCAGTAGCGCTCGAAGTAATGGTAGACCAGGCCCGGGTCGAAGAGATCGATGCCGGCGGGAACCGGAGTATGGGTGGTGAAAACGTTGTTCGATCGCGCGGCCTCCAGGGCTTCCTCGAACGAGAGCTTGTAATCCCGCATCAGGACGCAGATGCGTTCGATCGCGAGGAATGCGGAGTGCCCCTCGTTCATGTGATAAACGGTCGGCTCGATTCCCAGGGCTGCCAGCGCGCGCAGGCCGCCGATTCCTAACACGATTTCCTGCCGGATGCGCGTGTCGTTATCGCCGCCGTAGAGCTGGTCGGTGATCATGCGGTCTTCAATCCGCGCATTTTCCGGAATGTTGGTATCGAGCAGGATCAGGCGCACGCGGCCCACCAGCAAGACCCAGATTTTGATGTGAACACGACCGCTAGGCATTTCGACCGCGACGCGAAGTTCCTGGTTATCGGGGCTGCACGCGGGTTGAATCGGAAGCGTGTAGAAGTCGGTAACGGGCGTGCGCTCCTGCTGCCATCCGTCGGCGTTGAGCAGCTGGCGGAAATAGCCGTGCTGGTACAGCAGACCGACGCCGACGAGTTGGAGCCCCAGATCGCTGCACGATTTCAGGTGATCTCCGGCGAGAACGCCGAGGCCGCCCGAATAGATGGGTACGCATTCGGTCAGTCCGTACTCGGCGGAGAAATAGGCGACCACCTTTCCGGCCGGGTTTTCGATGTCCCGTTTGACACTGGCGTCGTAACGCTGGCACGCCAGGTGGTACTGGTTCAGGTATCGCGGGTCGGCTGCGGCGCGCTCCAGCGTGGATTGCGAGACGCGCCCGAGCATGACGACCGGGTTGTAGAACGACTCCTTCCAGGCCATGGGGTCGAGGCGGCGGAAGAGCGTGCGAATCGCCGGCTCCCAGGACCAGACAATGTTGTAGGCCAACTCGGGCATGCGCGCAAGCGCGGCGGGAATGGCCGGGCGCACCAGGAATTCACGTAACGGCTGTATCTGAAAACCCATCAGTAGTCTTTTAGTATAAGAGGCCTCCGGCGTGGGGACACGTTGGTGATCGGCGCTCTCCGAGTAGCGGCTTCGTGTAGTATGGGTGATCGATGCGATGCTCGTCTATCTAGCTCTTGGGATCGCCGGCATTCCGTTTATCTACTACTTGCTCGCCATCTTTAGTTCTGTTTCATTCTTCAGACAGACAGCTCCGAAACAGACAACGCGCGACGGCGACGGAGACTTCACGCCTCCAGTGAGCATATTGAAGCCGGTACGCGGATTGGACCCCGAGGCGTACGCCAACTTCGCGAGTTTTTGCGAGCAGGATTACCCGGAGTACGAAATCGTCTTCTGCGTCGATTCGGGCGACGCGACGGTTCCCGTTATCGAGAAGCTGCGCGTTAATTATCCGGAGCGCAACATTCGGATTCTGTTCGGATCGGGCCGCGACGTCGTTAACGATAAAGTGGGCCGGTTGGTCCGCCTCACCCAAGAAGCTCAGTACGATCTTTTCGTGATCACGGATGCGGATGTCCGGGTCGAGCCGAATTATCTTCGGTCTGTCGTGCGGCCGTTCGCGAACCCGAAAGTCGGGGCGGCGACCTGTCTCTATGCGTCCGTAGCCGACCATAACCTGCTGGAGACGATTCAATCGATCTCGATGGTCTGCGATTTCTTCCCCGCAACCTTCGTGGCGTGGAAACTGGACGGAGTTAAGTTTGCGCTGGCCCAGACGATCGTGACCCGGCGGCAGAACCTCGAAGCGTTCGGAGGGTACGAGACTTTGACCGGCCGTCCCGCGGACGATCTTTACATCGGGCGCCTGGTCGCAGAACACGGCTCCGAGACTCTATTGTTGCCGTACGTGGTGAAAGTCGTCCCCGATTTCCACTCCGCGCGCCAGTTCCTGCAGAAGCGCTTGCGATGGATGACCGTGATGCGCCACATGCGGCCGGGCGGCCATTTCGGGCTGCTGTTCACCTGGGGATTGCCGTGGTGTCTGTTTGCAATCGCGGTCCATCCGTCCATTGCGGTGACCGCCGGGTACCTTGGGGGTTATCTCGTGATGCGGACAGTGATGACCTGGCTCGTCGGTGTGGTGGGCATGAAGCAGACGGGGCTGTGGAGGAAGATGCTGTTGATCCCTGTCTGGGATTTGATGGCCTTCGCGATCTGGTTGATGAGCTTCGGGCAGACGAGTATCCGCTGGCGCGGGGTTAGGTACCGGCTTCGCAACGGGGAACTGGTTCTTAGACCGGGCCGATCCTAACTCGAATTTACCGAGTTCGGCATGACCCTTCAATTTCAAAACCAAAGATGAAAAGGAACCGTACAGCCCCGCTCCGAGCCCGACCGAAAGGGAGGGTCCGCCGCTGAAAGCCGCGTTTACCCATCCGGGTGGAGTGGTGTCGGTTGGGGGCACCACCCTACCGTGGAAGCCGCGCGACCTAGCCGGTCCCGAATGCCCTCCCATTCCTGCGTTTCCGGCACCGGCTCGATCGCAATCCAATCGAGATGCCGTTCGTCAAGTTCATGAAGCGTGCTGAATAAAACCGCCGCATAATCGCGAGCGTCCTGTGGCATGGCAACAGGCACCACGCAAGCGGCCGCCTCTAGACGGTAGAGATAAGCTCCCCTGCCCTGTCTCGGAAGCTGATCCGCCGTAGCAAGCAAAACGCGCGTGCGCGGTTGATAGTGCCGCGGATGCTGTCCGGGAGACGCCGCTTTCTCGGAAGCGTCACCGATGACTATCGGGCCGACTACTTCCTCAATCTGCCGCGCAGTCAAGATACCCGGACGGAGCAGTCTAACTGCGCCATAGCTCACGGCGACCACAGCAGACTCAATTCCAACCTCCGTCGGGCCGCCATCTAGAATGACCGAGACCCGGTCCCCCAGCGATCGGCGCGCATGTTCAGCAGTAGTCGGCGAGAGTTCGGTGAAACGATTCGCGCTGGGCGCGGCGATCGGAACGCCGGATTCCCGGATCAACGCGAGAGCGATTTCATTCGCGGGCATCCGCAAGCCGACGCTGGGCAGTCCTGCCGTCACAATATCCGGAATCGAAGGCTTCTTCGCGACTACCAGAGTCAACGGCCCCGGCCAGAATCGCTCGGCCAATCTCTCCGCCGAGTCCGGCCACTCCAATGCAAGCTCTCGCGCCTCCGCAACCCCAGCTACGTGAACGATCAAAGGACTGCTATGCGGTCGCCCCTTAGCCTCAAAAATCCGCAGCACCGCATTTTCATCGAGCGCGTTTGCGCCGACACCGTAGACCGTCTCCGTCGGAAAGATGACGAGTTCCCCACGCCGGATCGCTTCAGCGGCACGGCGAATCTCACTCGGGAATATCGTCTTTGGCATCGCCCGCGATCTTTCCCGTCTTTCGGAACACGAGATAGGCGTGGATCAGCGGTTCCAGGTCGCCATCGAGAACGCGGTCCACATCGCCAATCGATAACTTCGTGCGGTGGTCCTTAATCATGCGATAAGGCGCGAGAACGTAACTGCGGATCTGGCTTCCGAAATTGATTTCGAGTTTCGCGGCTTCGGTCTTGCGCGCTTCCACCCGTTTCTTCTCCAGCTCCGCTTCGTAAAGCTTCGCGCGCAGCTGCTTCATCGCGGTATCGCGGTTCTTATGCTGCGAGCGCTCATTCTGGCACTGCACGACGGTGTTGGTCGGAAGGTGCGTGATGCGGACCGCGGAATCCGTCATATTGACGTGCTGGCCGCCCGCGCCCGACGCGCGAAACGTATCGATGCGCAGGTCTTCCGTGCGGATATCGATCTTGATTTCTTCGTCGATCTGCGGGTAAACGAAAACCGACGCGAACGAGGTGTGACGGCGCGCGGCGGAATCGAATGGCGAGATGCGGACTAATCGATGCACCCCGATTTCGGATTGCAGCAATCCATACGCGTTCGTGCCATTGACCTCGAAGGTCACGGACTTAATACCCGCGCCTTCGCCTTCGAGCCGGTCCGTGATGACAATGCCGAAACCCTCACGCTCCGCCCAGCGCAGGTACATGCGCATCAGCATCTCCGCCCAGTCCTGACTCTCGGTGCCGCCCGCGCCTGGGTGGATCGTTACGATGGCGGGGCGGCTATCGTTCTCGCCCGAAAGCAGCATGCCCGTTTCCAGTTTTTCGAGCACGGACGCGAAGGATTTTAGCGAGGTCTCGATCTCGCCCGAAACATCTTCGCCTTCACGGCCAAGCTCAAATAGGGTGTCGATATCGGAGGTGAGCGAAGCGACGCGCGAGTCGTTCTCGACCGCTTCTTCCAGGCGCTTGCGGACCTGCATGAGCTTCTGGCTCTTCTCGGGGTTATCCCAAAAGCCGGGCTCGGAGATCTGTGATTCCGTGTCGCCTAGCTGGCGCTGTTTTCCGGCAGAGTCAAAGATAACTCCGGACGGCAGTTGCCTGTTCGCGCAGCGGTAGGTATTCGCGTTCCAATTCTTCCAAATTCATGGGATCTAAACTTATCGTACAAAGTTCTTCCCAGACGGATGGCGGGCTGTTCGACAAATCGATAGCTGAGCCACGCGCAAGCGAGAGCCAGCACGAGGTTCAAAGGGAACCGCTGCAGCACCCCGTGGTGCCATTGCGAGAAGAAAAGCTGCTGCCAGAGATACAGGCTATACGATAGCCGCCCGATCCATCGAAGCGGCTTCGATTCAAGTAACTGGCTGAGCCACGCGCCCGGTTGCGCAACGGTCGCAATCACGACCACAGGGAACAGGATCGCCTGCAACACCATGTACGACTGCGGCTGGCGGATATTCAAGAAGAGGGTCGCCGCTAAGAGTGCCAAGGCGATCGGACTGGCTAGCGGTTTGGATATGCATTTCTTCCATTCGATATGTGGGGCAACTAGCGCGAGGGTCGCACCCCAGAGCAGCGCGTCCATGCGGTAATCACTGCGCAGGGGAAAGTTACGGAGCGCGTCATTGTGGAATAGGGTCGCGATCCATCCGTGACGCAAATCCAGACTGCGCCAGATCGCAAACGAAGCCGCAAGCGCAGGAGCTAACCATCTGGCCCGCCTTATTCCAGCAAGAACCAGCAGTGCCGGCCAGAAAAGATAGAAATGTTCTTCCACGCAAAGCGACCAGAAGTGGCCCGTATACCACCCGTGTTGCGAATCGGCGCCCCAGTAGTTTCGAAGGAAAAGAAGGCAGCTGATGAAGTCGGTTTTCGTTGACGCGATCACGCCGAGAAGCGCGAGCACGGCCGCGACGGCCAGATAAGTCAGCGCTGGGGGCAGGATGCGAAAGGCGCGGCGAATGTAGAACTGCTTGAGCGAAACGACCTGCTCGGCCGTCAGGCGCGAAGTAATCAGGAAGCCGCTAATGGCGAAGAACAGGTTGACGCCGAGGGCGCCGTTCATCGTCCAGTAAGTGGACGGACACGAATGGCACAGGATGACGCCGCCGATCGCGATCGCGCGCCAGCCGTCGAGCGTGGGGATGTAGCCTTTGCCGTGCACTGTCAAGCAAGACTGTCCGGGCGTTCCCGCGATCCGCTCAGATATTTGTGAACCACGCCCTACCGCACACCGCACCACCCATAAAATGGCCGACCGCCCGGCCGCCGCGACACTGAGCCGCGCGCGTTCAGCAAGCTGGTGCTCCGGTAAAAGAACCTTCCAATGCCGTTTGCGCAACTGCGCTCCGAAGCCGCGCGAACGCAAGCATCACACAATGTTCTACGGAGGAATAGCTGCAATACTTGCATCTAGGTAAAGTACCCGTATGTACTCCGGAGGATTCATGCCGAACACACAAACATTGTTAGCTCAGGCCTACGCTGCCTTCAATCGTCGCGATATCGACAGCGCCCTCGCGCTCATGAGCGAGAACGTTAACTGGCCCAAGGCTTCGGAAGGCGGGCGTGCTATCGGGAAAGAAGAAATTCGCTCCTACTGGACCCGTCAGTGGAAGGAGTTTGATCCTCACGTCGAACCCCTTGAGTTCATCGACCAGGAAGGCAGCCTTACCGTCGTCAAAGTTCATCAACTCGTGAAGAGCCTGGCCGGCGATATCCTTTCGAATTGCGAGGGGTGGCACGTTTACACCATCGCGAACGGTCTCATCGAACGCATGGACATCAAGGAAAGCGAAGCCGCATCGACAGCGTTCTCCAGACGCTAGGGCGCCGTGGCGCTAATCGAAAACGTTTCTCACGAACGCACGGGGCTCTCTATGAAATGAATCTAGAGTCACAAAAGGGGATTGTGGATTTCATGTTACATCTATTCTCGAAATTAACAAACTATGCGGTAGTCCTATTTGCCCTTGTTGCCACATGTAAGGTGGAGGCTCAATCTATGAACCTGCGATGTGCGGAGCATGATGGACCTTGGGCATCTACAGAGATGCTAAGCTATCTTCGTTCAGAGCGGGCATTTCTGGACCAGTCTTGTGTGCGGCGCGCGATTATCGAACTTGGACAAGCCAAATACGAGCTTGCTGCTGACGTTCTCGCGTCTTATCTTGACTTTGTGGACGAGACCGAAACAGCTGTAGACCCTAATACTCGTTTGCGCAGACTACTACCTCAGAAAAAATATCCTGCAATGGGCGCGCTATGCGAAATAGGTCGACCGGCTCTTCCAGCGATTCTTGGAATTATAAAAAATGGCGACAGTTCGGAGTTGGTCCGAGAAAATGGGTTGGGCGCGTTGATCAACATCTACGGTCCAGATTTGCAAGTTGCCGTCGAATCACTCGCACAAGCAGGACGGTCCTCGTCAAATAAGAACGACGCTGACCGCTTTCACGACGCCGCCTGGAGTTTGTCTCGATGGTGCGATGAACGCACCATTGCGGCGTGTGAAGCTGCGGCCCAACAGAAATGACTTTCCGTGGTCTGGGCGTTTGGTCGAAAAATCCGAAGACGTTCGGATTCAATGACATGTGATTTCGCTCGCTGGAGGTTGCACGTTCCCGAGACTAGGCTGCCGCCCCGTCTCCCGGTATTCTGCGCAACGTGCGGGCTCACTTTCGGAAGCCGGCAGTCGGCCACAAAATCGCGGGTATCGTACCCCTTGTCTGCCCCAACGGTGACCCGATGATTACCCGGCAGTCGCCCCAGCATTGCCAACGCCGCATCGCGTTCGGCGGTGCCGGTGGCCAGCCACACTTCTGCGGAGACGATGAACCCGTTCCGATTCTCCGTCAGCAGATTTGACCTGCCCCCAAAATCCGCACACTTCTAAGCTACGATAGTCCGCGAATGACCCGCCCCAGAAAACTCGCCCAAACAAAACTAGAGAGTTGGCGCGACTAAGTACCTCCCAACTTTGGGCGACAATTAAAAGGTTCCCGGTATGAAGCAACCGAGCGTTACCGATGAACTCCGAACGCTGATTATCGCAAGGTAACCCGGGCGGCGGCACCTCCATGACCGCTCGATGGTCGCAAACGATCCCAGATGTCCACCGGACTGAGATTTCCGCGTCAAGTGAATACAAATGCTTTGCACGCCGCACTGGGTCGATGCCTTCCTTAAGCTTCGCAAGTTTAGGTATGCTCGAAATTCGTGCAGCCCTTCACGAGCACCGAAGCGGAGCCCCTACTGCGAGCAGTCTCGAAGATGCATCCGGTTACGCTCGTGGAGGAGTCACCGTTCGCCGCGTTTTCAGCTCACCCGAGGATCTGCCTTCTATACAATGCGCAGTTCGTGGGCCTTAGCTCGGCCATGCTCTGGTTCGACGGCAAGACGAGCTGGACGGTGGTATCTGATCTGCCACGCTGCTACCTACTGGCCGGCCTATCCTGGAACAAGGGGTTGACCCAACGCTTCTACGGTGCGGAGGCTCAGCAGGTTCCGCATTTCGAGGCCGGACTCTCCGATCGGGAGAACCAGATACCGAAAACACCGGAGGAGTTTCGTGAATGGGCAATCGAGGACATGCCCAGGCTTGCCGCCCTCATTGAGGAGAAGCTAAACCTGGAACACAAGCTCAGCTTGGGAGTTGAGGTTTCCGCAGAAAGCCTGGAGCTTCCACTCGTTGAGGATTCGGCCGGTCGAGGGAACCAAACAGCCAATGTTTACCTGGTCGCCCATCCCGAAGCGTTTCTGCAGAAACGAACCCCAACTTCTCCCTGGGATCGTCTCCTGCACTTCTGGATTACAGACGATGAGTATGGCCGATTGTTTGATTTACTGCACGGCACGGCAGCGTCCAAGCGGGACTTTCAGATGTTGGCACGGATTGCGGAACAAGGCGTGTATGGCAGTCTTGCTTTCCAGTTCGGCGATGTCGTGGTACTTGCCGCGGAATGCGAGGTTATTGCAGGCGATTCGAACGCGCAGGTTGGAGAGATCGTAAAAAAGATCCTTCAGGTCTGCCGATCAGCTATGGCCTACAATCTGGGTCTGGTTGTTGAAGGCAACTAAAACTGCCTGCCATTCCTCGTTTCGATTCCGCACGAGGCGGGTTATTGATCCTCTCTTGGACTGACCAAATTCTTCAGCTCCATCCGGTTCATATGGAGCACCCTGAGCATCCGGGCTAATCCGGGAGTGAGAATCTGCCCTTGCGCGACGCTGACCAAAGTAGGACACGGCTCGATGAAATTCAGGAGTTCGGTCAATCGCGTACGGGCCGCAAGGCATAGCGCGTCATTATCTGAAGTCAAGTCGCGCAATCGCCCTTGCAGGCGATCCGCTTCGACTAGAAATCGCATCCTATCCGTCGAAAACGACCTCTTCTACCTCGGTGCTCCCCAGCCAGAAGATGCCCTGCCCTCTCTGCGCA
>NZ_CAJCHS010000030.1 GCF_903970205.1 Nevskia soli
GAATGGATGGAGCAGATGGCTCGGAACGCGGTCGATCCCGATGTCGGCTACTTGCGCAACCAGCGATACCTGCTGCATGACCGGGACGCGAAGTTCTGCGCCACCTTCATTTCGATCCTGGATTCAGAAGGCGTGAAGTGCCTGGCGCTGCCACCCCGCCGAATCTGAATGCCTTCGCGGAGCGCTGGGTACGATCGGTGAAAGAAGAATGCCTGCGCAAACTCATCCTATTCGGCGAAGGATCGCTGCGCCACGCATTAGCTGAGTATGTATCCCATTATCATGCGGAACGGAACCATCAGGGTAAAGCGAACACTCTGCTGTTTCCGGACGCGCCGCCGATTAGATCCGGTTCTGAAAGTAGTGCGCCGAAGCCAGCGACTCGGAGGCTTACTCAACTATTACTGCCGGGCCGCATGAATAATTTGACCATTCGACGTTCGAATGCTAGCAAATGCTAGCGGAAAACCTGCCAAATCCTTGCAAATTATTGAAAATAAAATGGCTTAGTTGGTGGAGGCGGCGGGAATCGAACCCGCGTCCGAGAAGGCTAGAAGCGAAAAGACTACGTGCGTTTCCGGTTCAGTTGTTTCGGCTGCCGCATCAGAGCCGGCAAGAATACGAACAGCCTAGCCCGATTGTTTTTTCGTCCCCTTGACTCCGGACCGAAGTCGCAGGGCTTATCCCGCAAGATGACGCTTGATCTCCGCCGCGCGGGCTCACCGGAGGAAGCGGCTACTTAATTACTTAAGCGGCGTATGCAAACTGCGTGTTGGCAGTTCTGTTTTTCCGATCGTTTTACGGGAGCTCGGAACCCGGCACGACTTCCCAACCCTATTCCATCCCGTCGAAACCTGGACGCCCCCTTTCGATACCCAATTCGATTCTAGCGAACTCGGAACGATTCCGCCGCTCTAAAGCAAATCTGCCGCGGTAAAGAAGAACGGGATTTCGTCCGCCGCCGTCTCGGGCGCGTCGGAGCCATGGATCGCGTTGCGCTCGATACTCTCCGCGAATCGCTTCCGAACCGTTCCCTCGGCCGCATTTGCCGGATTCGTCGCGCCCATCACTTCGCGCAGCTTCTTGACCGCGTCTTCGCGTTCCAGAACCATGGCGACCACGGGGCCCTCCGTCATAAACGTGACCAGGCTTGCGTAAAAGGGCCGCTCTTTATGGACCTCGTAGAAAGCCTCGGCCTGCGCCTTCGCCAAGCGCAGCATGCGCAGACCGCGAATCCGGAAGCCTTCCTTTTCGAGTAGCTCCAGGATAGCTCCGGTGTGGCCGGAAGCGACAGCATCCGGCTTGATGATTGAAAACGTTAGTTCCATTGATCCTTTACTTCTTACCTTCTAAGCGGCTCTTCACTTTTTCACCAATGTCTGCGGGTGACGGGCACATCGTGATGCCGGCTTGTTCCATCGCGCGAATCTTATCCGGCGCTGCGCCGGACCCGCCGGAGATGATCGCCCCCGCATGACCCATACGGCGGCCCGGAGGCGCGGTCTGTCCCGCGATGAATCCGACGACCGGCTTGTGTACGTTGGCGCTGATATAGTGCGCCGCCTTCTCTTCCGCATCGCCGCCGATTTCGCCAATCATTACGATGGCGTGCGTATCGGGATCGTCGTTGAACATCTTGATCGCGTCGGTGAACGAAGTGCCGATGATTGGATCGCCGCCGATTCCGATACAAGTCGACTGTCCGATACCTAAAGAAGTTAGCTGGCCGACGGCTTCGTAAGTCAAAGTTCCCGAGCGCGAGACGACTCCCACGTTGCCTTCCTTATGTATATGACCGGGCATGATTCCGATCTTGCACTTACCCGGCGAGATAACTCCCGGGCAGTTAGGCCCGATCAATCGCGACTTACGGCCCTGCATGAACTCCCACACCTTCACCATGTCGATCTGCGGGATTCCCTCGGTGATACAAACAACGAGTGGGATAGCGGAATCGACCGCTTCCATGATGGAATCAGCCGCAAACGGCGGGGGCACGAAGATGACCGTGGCGTTCGCGCCGGTTTCGCGGACAGCCTCCGCGACCGTGTTAAAGACGGGTAAGTCCAAATGCGTGGCGCCGCCTTTACCCGGCGTAACTCCACCGACAACCTTCGTGCCGTAAGCGATAGCCTGCGTCGCGTGGAAGGTACCTTCTCTTCCGGTGAAACCCTGCACCAGCAAACGCGTGTTCTGGTCGACAAGTACGCTCATTTACGGTTTCGCTCCTGCCAGGCGCACGACCTTCTCGGCCGCATCGCGCATACCTTCGGCTACTGTGAAGTTGAAGCCCGACTCTTTGAGTATCCGCCGTCCTTCTTCCACGTTAGTACCTTCCATGCGGATCACGATAGGTACTTTCACATCGAGATCGCGCGCGGCCGCCAGAACTCCGTTGGCCAGCGTGTCGCAGCGCAAGATACCGCCGAAGATATTAATCAACACAGCCTTGACACCGGGATCTGATAAGAGGATGCGAAACGCGTTCTTGATCTGCTCGGCGTTCGCGCCGCCGCCGACGTCGAGGAAATTCGCCGGGCTGCCGCCGGCATACTTGATGATGTCCATCGTGGCCATCGCAAGTCCCGCGCCGTTAACCATGCAAGCGACGTTGCCATCCAGCTTGACGTAGTTGAGACCGAACTTCGAAGCTTCCACTTCGAGCGGATCTTCTTCGTTCAGATCGCGCAGCGCGGCGAGGTCTTTGTGACGGAACATCGCGTTATCGTCGAAGTTCACCTTCGCATCGAGGGCGTAGACTTTCCCGTCCTTCGTAAGAATGAACGGATTGATCTCGGCGAGCGTGGCGTCGTTCGTGTCGCAAGCGGTGGCTAGCGCGAGGATGGCGTGAACCGCTGCGTTCATGCTCGCGGCGGGAATTCCGATGCCAAACGCCAGGCGGCGCGCTTGATACGGACGCAAGCCGAAGCCGGGCTCGATCGTTTCCTTGAGAATCGCGTGCGGATTGTGTTCGGCGACTTCTTCGATCTCCATGCCGCCCGCCGCGGATGCCATGAAAACGAACTTGCCCAGAGCGCGGTCGAGCACGATGCCGAGGTACAGTTCCTTGTCGATCGGCAGCGTTTCTTCCACCAGTACGCGCTGCACCACGCGTCCTTCAGGTCCGGTCTGGTGCGTGATCAGCGTCATGCCGAGCATTTTTTCGGCGGTCAGCGCGGCTTCTTCGGCATTCTTCGCGATCTTGACCCCGCCGCCTTTACCGCGCCCGCCGGCATGAATCTGGGCTTTGATGACGACGCTGCCGCCGATGCTCTTGGCCGCGGCTTCGACCTCTGCAACGGTGAACGCCACTTCGCCGCGAGGGACCGGCACCTCGTATTTCGCCAGGATCGCCTTGGCCTGGTACTCGTGGATTTTCATTTAAGTTCGCTTTATGTGCGAGCCCGGCGCAGTGCCCGGCTCAAGCATTTAGAAGGATAGCATTCGGAGTTTTTGGGCGTCCTGGCCGGTTGTGCCTCGGGCTACCGCTGGTTCCAAGGAACGCCGTGTGGTCACCTGAAGCGCTGCCGATAAACCTCAAAGTATGGGGACTGCTCGTTGCGACCGTGAAAGAACATTCCTGGATAGTAAATCGTGTAAAGCTAACCAGATTGAAAGTAACGATTCAGTCATGACCGACTTCGCTATTTTGGACCCTGTAGTGACGCGGCGCGGCTGAAGGGTAGGCCATTAAGTGAGGGAGGATTGAACTCCGTATTTGGGCCGGCAACTCCCGGCGACCCAGGCTCGTGATTAGCCTCCTAGTTTGGTGTAAGCCCCCAGCCCATTCCTAGCGCGCCGTTATAGTTGGCTAACCAATGGCGAAAGCCCGAGGAGCATCGCGGCGAACAGCCTCACTGCTGCTATGATTGGCGGCCCGATGGGAAGCAATCCCACTTGTGGAGAAACCAACGTGAAGATACGACTACTTTTTCTTGCTCTGTTCGCGTCAGCGTGGACAGCATCGGCTCAAACCTCTATCGCAATCATCAATCCGGATTTTATTCACGACCAAGTCAAGTGCAGCGCGGGACAGCTCTGTAGCAAGACCCCTGTTGGCGGCATTTTCGTGACCGACACAATTGTCTATAACCTCGGGAGCTAACCGGTCCACTTAGGCCAACCCCTCCAGATTTACATAAAGAGCCTTGGCTTGGGACAGGCAGTCATCGATCTGGTCCGAGTAACGGCCGAATGATAGGCGCCGCTCAACCACAGCGTTTACCGCTATGCTGTTAAGCATCCTTCCTGACGTGAGCGAAGCCACTCAACTACTTCCGTTTCTACATGCCGCCGCCGCGCGGCGACACTTAAGCGCCCAGGAGGCCGAAGCGGCCATGCGGGCGATTCTGGAGAACGAAGCCACCATCGCGCAGATTTCGGCGTTCCTCATCGCGGTCCATATGAAGGGCGAGACCGCGGCGGAACTCGCCGGATTCGCCCGCGCGCTGCGGGCGGCTGCCGTGCCGGTTCCGTTCGCCGTTGGGCCCGGCGAGACGCTGCTCGATACCTGTGGGACCGGCGGTGACGGGTTGAGTACATTCAACATTTCGACGACAGTCGCTTTCGTGGTCGCCGGGTGCGGCGTGCGCGTCGCAAAGCACGGGAATCGGGCGGTGTCGAGCGCGTCCGGGAGCGCGGATGTGTTGGAACATCTGGGGGTCACCGTGGCTGTGTCCGGCGAGCAGGCCGCCCGAGCTCTGCAGGATGCCGGGATCTGTTTTCTGTTTGCGCCCGCGTTTCACCCCGCAACCAGGCAGGTGCAGACGATCCGGCGCGAGCTCAAGTTGCGCACGCCTTTCAATCTGCTGGGGCCGTTGTCGAATCCCGCGCAAACGGATTCGCAAATCGTGGGAACGCCCTCGCTCGATGCGGCCGCGCGGGTTGCCGCCGCGCTGGCGGAACTTGGGTTGAAGCGCGGTTATGTGGTTCATGGGCACGACGGTCTGGATGAGGTGTCGCTTTCGGGACCGACGACCGCGTTCCGCATTCAAGGCGGCAAGGCCACGGAGGCCACGCTAACTCCCGAAGATTTCGGAATGAAGCGCGCGCCCATGGAAACGCTGCGCGGATCGACGCCGCAG
The DNA here is from genome assembly GCF_903970205.1 of Nevskia soli. Taxonomy (GTDB): domain Bacteria; phylum Acidobacteriota; class Terriglobia; order Bryobacterales; family Bryobacteraceae; genus Bog-113. The sequence goes on from NZ_CAJCHS010000030.1 coordinate 5,085, forward strand.
GAGAATGCCCGAATAACGCTTCAGATTCTATCGGGCGAGCGCGGGCCCCGGCGCGACATTGTACTCATGAATGCCGCTTTGGCTCTGATGGCGGCGCGCAAGGTCGAGACGATCGAGGATGGGGTGCGCGCAGCGGAACTTTCCATCGATTACGGCGGGGCGCAGCAGAAACTGGACCAGCTACGGTCTGCAAAATAGCGCTCGACTAAATAACGCCGCTATAACGCTTCAGGATCTGCGGCAGATTTTGTGAGAACGCGGACCGCGCCAACACCATGTCGCACCCGGCCTCGTGCGCGCTCATCTTGAGTTCCGCCTGCACATGAGAGACGAACGCAATCACGCTCGTACCCTTGGCTTCCGGAATCTGCTTGAGTGCGAGGATCGTTTTTACCGGTTCCAGCGCGTCGAAATTTAGATCCACGATCACCAGGGCCGGAGCGCTTTTCGCTCTTTCCAGAACATCCGCGGATGTTTTCACGATTTCAGGCTGCATTAAGGCGCGTTTCGCGGCGTCCAGAATTTTCGCCATGAAAAATAGGTCGCTTACGGCGACGAGCATACGGGTATTTGCCTGTCTGGGCATACTTGTAGTCTTTGTTTTGAATGTTTCGACGGCACGCAGACCGGGCTGCCCTCGCTGAAAAACTGGAGTTAGGAGCTTCTACGAAGATATCTGTTTTCGAGCCGCATAGCAAACGTGCAAGCCGTATTTCGTTCTGCTCACCAAGCGGGTGGATTTACAACCGCGATGTCACTTACTTAACGGCGCCCGATCGGGGCTTTCTAGCTATGTATCCCGCTAAGCGGCGCGCCGGAAGCTTATGAGAAGTTCGATCATCGCGGCGTAAGCGAAGGTAAGGCTTACACCAAGGTTGTAATTAAGCCGGAGCTGGATCGCAAAGCGGCCTAGCTTTGAGTAAAAGGTTTGCGCGCTTCGGCTGTATGGAGGCGCGCAAACTCTCGTCTTCTACTTCTGGCTAACTAAACTTGTCCCCATATACGCGCCGGCATTGTCTCCATTAACCAGCGTGACGCCGGTATCGACGAAGGTCGGAATTTTCGACTCCGGACTGCTTGCCCACGGCCTGTCCAGGTTCCCGATTTTCGATGCATTCAGATCCGCAAGCATCCGAAGTCCCACATAGGCCATGGTGAATGGTTTTTGGGCAACAGTCGCGCTGATCAATCCTTTCTTGATCCAATCGAGAGTACGCGGGTCGGTATCCATCGCCACCACCAACTTCCCCGGCACGTTATGTTCGCTCAACGCCTCAGCGACCTCTGAGCATGAGACCGCCTCCAAACAGACAAACGCGTCCACCTTTGCCGCATCCTTGTCCAGGATTTCTTTTGCCGCCGCCAATGCTACTTGGGGATCGCCTTGAACGTCCACCGTGCGCGTGATCTTAAGATTCGAGTGGTTGGCGAACGCATCATTCAATCCGTGCAAGCGCTGGACGAGGTTCAACTGTTCGGGCATGGTAAAAACGACGACATTTCCTTTGCCGTTCAGCGTGGAGTTTACGGTCGAACCGGTCAAGAGCCCGGCCTTGTAATTGTCGGTTCCGATGAACAGCAGCCGTTTGCTATTCTCCGCGTCGGAGTCAAGCGTAAACACCGGGATGCCCTTGGAAATCGCGCTGTCAATGTCCGCGCGCATCAGGCGCTGGTCTCCCACCGAAATCAAAATCCCGGAAGGGTTCTGATTGAGTACACGTTGAAATTCTTCATGCTGCTCTCTGGGCTTATAGGTCTCCGGACCCACGAGTTCAGCCTTAACGTTCAGCTCCTTGGCCGCGAGATTCAGCCCGGATAATGCGGATTGCCAATACGGAAGCTTAATGTTCGTGGCAATCAGATAATACGTACCCTGCGGAGCGGGCGGCGCCGTGCTGCAACCAATCGACCCAAGCCAAGCCGCCATTGCAATCGCGAGTGAGGTTCTACAGTGCGAATTCATCGGAAGACCTCCAATTCTTTCCGAGTGGAAGTATATCGCGAGTCAGCCCCCCGGCGGTGGCTCGGTCTTCCTGTTTGTGATGCCGAACACCAGATTGGAGCGCCCCGGAGTTCGTTGGCCTATCATAAGAGCCGGATTCCTCAAAAACCGGAGACTAGATGCGACACGCCTTCCCCTGGTTGTTCTCGTTCGTAACCGTGGCAGTTGCCGCGCAGACGCTGCCGCCGCCCCCCGCGCCGCTCGGAGTGCCGAAGCCGGGACCCGTAACCGACGCTCCCTACGCGCCGCAGCCGATTCTGCCGGGCGGCGTCGTGATTCCCTTGTACCCGCCCGGGTCTACGTTCCTGAAGGCCGACCGCGTCCATGAGGCCGAAGTCTACAGCATGAGCCAAGCGGTACCGGGACGGATCAACAGCATCGTCAACATCCACAATCCCTCGATCGAAGTGCATACGGTGGATCGCAGCATCAATACCGGAGCGGCCGTGATTCTGGTTGCGGGCGGCGGCCACAACACCCTGAACGTCGGCAGTGAGAGCGCCGATTTCGTGCCGTTCTTCTATAACTACGGGGTGAACACGATCATCCTGCGGAACCGCCTCAGGAAGGATGGCTACATCGCGGAAGTCGACGCGGTGAACGACGCGCTCCAGTCGGTCCGTATGGTGCGCGCTTATGCGGCGCAGTTCAATATCGATCCGCATAAGATCGGCATGATGGGGTTTTCGGCGGGAGCGGAATTGGTTGCCGCGGCCGCCGTCCTGTACAACGACTTCGATAAGAAGAACAATACCAACGATGCTTTGGCGGGAGTTACTTCACGCCCGGATTTCGTAGGCATCATTTACCCCGGACCGTCTCCGTTTGCGCGCAACCGGGTTGCGCCGCCGATTCCGCGCAATGTGCCGCCGGCGTTCCTTGTGTGCGGGGGGTCCGGAGATCGCGTGCATGCCGTGTGGGCCATGGAATATTTCAGCGCGATGCTGAATTTGGGCGTTCCGAATATCGAGATGCACATCTATGGAAACGGACGGCATCCCGGCGACCCGCTGCCGGATGGAAGTCATATGACCGGAGGCCTGACCGACCGCAACGATACGCCCTTCGGCACCTGGCAGTTCCGGTTTATCGATTGGTTCCGCGACCTTGGGTTTTTGCAGAGGCCTGGGGTTGAGACGAAGGCCGCGAAAGACAGCAATGCTTTCGTCAGCCAGACGCCGCTAGCGGATCGACACTAGCGGCCTACACTCTCCTAATTCGTCGAAAGAAGGCAGCATACCGAATCACTACCGCATTCCAACCGGATTGATGTCGCCGTTCGATAGAATTGGGGCGTGGGAAAGCCTTGAGCGCAACAACGATACCGGAGTCTTTTCTTGAACATCGGCAGTCGTTCACCTCGCCCTGGATTGACCGATGGACCGTGCCGAACCCCTTCGTATCCGCTCTGCACCAGCTTCTGAAAGAGTTAGGGGTTGAGATGGCGGATTTCTCGTTCAATAAAGAGGCTTCCAGCTTGGGGGATGTTTTTCTCAACATTGCACTCCGGAAACTCGACGCTGCGGTGAAGATCGGTTTGGATTTCGTCACCTTTAGCGCTGCTAATCCAGACTGGGCGGAAGCGTCGCGGCTGATCTCCACATTCGAGCAAGTGGCGCGAGTGGTATGTGGGATGGTCGAAGCAACCCCGGCTTCTCAACAATCTACGTTGGCCCTTCATGTCAGGTCTGACACTGTCGACGTCGCCGCCGCAACCGCTGCTCTGGTGAGGAAGGATATGGTGGGCGAAGCGGTGTTCTACGGCGTGTCACTTCACCGAAGCGCCGGAACCGTGATCATTGACAAATCGGTAAAGTATGAACGCGCCGCTTTTGTTCGGCTGCAGCGTCGATTCGTCGGGGAGGACTTGTTTCCGTATATAGCTGCCAAACTATACGAGGATGAAGTGTTCGCCTTCCGCTTGCTGGGTTTGATGGATGAGCGCGGTGTCTCAAGATGATGAGTACTTTGAGTACACAGGATCAAACACCGAAGCAGGATTACTCGCTATGGGAGGCGGCGGAGCGAGGGACGGCGCCGTCGTTGTATGGTTACACGAGCGATCGGGGCGGTCCACTCAACGAGAGCGATTTGGCCGCAATGCCGGCGTTTTCAAATCCGCAGTCCGTCGGATTGTCCGATTTTGATCAACAGAGTGTAGGGATTGAACGCCTGATCCACAACCGGCGCCCAGCGATGTCCATTGAAAATCATCTTTGCCGGGCGCCTGAAGTTCTAGCCGCACTGGTGCGACTGCAGCGCCGCTCAGAACGAGATCATGGATACCGTGCTGCCCAACTGTGGTTGTCTGAAAATCGCCACAAATGGGTTGGCCAATGGATCGCGCTACAAGGATCCCGATTGATCGCTTCCGGCAAGACCGGAAAAGAGGTTTATGCACGGGTCCTGGCAGAAGAACCGCCAGCCCTAGTTATCAAAATCGAAGACGATTCCGTTCCGTTCGGGGGCTGGTGAAGGTTGCCTTCCCTGGCTTTCACGTATCGTGGCAGTTATCGAAATTCCTCGTTGGGTATCGAAGTTCCGATCACGATAATGGCGGGCAACCGTGAGGTTAGTCTACTCGCCAAGGTCGACACAGGGGCCCTGTCCTGCATTTTTCAACGCGAGCACGCCGAGGCGCTAGAGCTCGACGTCGAATCGGGCGAGCCGCAGCGGTTCGTAACAGCAACCGGGGCGTTTGCGACGTACGGTCACACCGTGCGTTTGTCGTCGTGCGATTTCGATTTGGACAGCATGGTGTACTTCGCCAGGGA
>NZ_CAJCHS010000031.1 GCF_903970205.1 Nevskia soli
GAACTGATCGTCGAGTGGCCGGGAGATCGAGCGGGCGATTACGAGACGAAGGAAGTGCGGCTGCGTTTCTAGGGAAGTCCGACCCTCCCTTTCGGTCGGGCTCAGAGTGAAACTATTCGATTGTTGCGCAGGAAACGGTAAATACGAAATGATTCGCTCCGAGCCCGACCGAAAGGGAGGGTCTGCCGCGAGGGCGGCCGAGCGCGCCTGCCGAATCGCGCGCTTCCTTAGTGCTTCCGTCAATTAGAAGCCCGGCGATGCGCTCGGAATGCCAGCGAAGGTCCGGCCATTCCGATCGTTCGGGGATGTAGCTGCCGCGCGCTAATCTCCGCATCGCTTGCAGAGAATATAGCGCGTATTCGCCGCAACTACACGGAAGCGCGCGATTCGGCAGGCGCGCTCGGCCGCCCTCGCGGCAGACCCTCCCTTTCGGTCGGGCTCGGAGCGAATCATTTCGTATTTACCGTTTCATGCGCAACAATTGAATAGTTTCACTCTGAGCCCGACCGAAAGGGAGGGTCGGACTAACCTAGAAACGCAGCCGCACTTCCTTCGTCTCGTAATCGCCCGCTCGATCTCCCGGCCACTCGACGATCAGTTCGTTGCCCTGCAGCGTTCCGCCATCCACGTGAACCGGCTTCACGCTGCCCGCCAGGCGGATGCGATACGCGCGTCCCGGCCTTCCACTTACCGTCAGGTCGCAAGCGCCGTCCGGCCATCGCTCCGCAATCACCTTCAGGTTGTCACTGGCTTGCGCCAACTGCGGCGGAGCGGTCTCTACGCGATACCCGAACGTCCGCTCAGCATCGACCGTGATCCGCGTTTCGCCAACCGGCAGCGTCGTCTCGAACACCGCTTGCCAGTCTGACGGGTTGTCGATCCTTTTGAACGGCAGCGACGCATGTGTGACCTTCGCGATCGGCGCGAACGACGGCGCCCAGGTCAGCGCGACCGGCTTCGAGGAATGATTCACCGCGCGCAGCGATCCGTTTTCGTAGAAGAAGTCGACGCCTTGCACGTTGCGGAGCGACCAACTCGTCCACTCGACCGGAGTCTGCGGCGCCAGACGCACCGTGCCCCCCTGCGACTCGAGGCCGAACATCCCGCGCAGCACCGGCGAGATCAACATCGCTGACGACCACGCCTGGTGCGGCGAGCTCGTCGAGAGCTCCGAGTAAGTCTCGCCGGAGAGCACTTCGGTCATGGTCCCCGAGCCGCCATCCAGCTCCAGGAACGCGTTGGCCTCCAGATTTCCCAGCGCCGCCCACGGCGCGCGATAGCGATACTCGCCCACGGCGGCCCATCCGGTGAACAGCGGCCAGACGCTGCCGAAGTGGTAGCCGGCCGGGCTGTAGAGCGGGTCGGATCGCGAGATGATGCGCATGCCCCAATCGCTGGCATGGTCTTCGCGGGCGAGCTGTTCGATCATGGTACGCGAGTGCGCCATGTCGGTCAGACCGAACCACATGGGTACCGTGCCGAGCACGGTCGCCTTATCCGCGAGCTTGCCATCCACGCCGATGGCGAACGCGTAGCGCCCTTCGCGCGCCATCCAGAAGCGCTTCTCCATCTCCGCCTTGCGCGTTTGATACTCCGTGCTGAGCTGCTGCGCCATCGCCGCGTCGCCCATCCGATGCGCCAGGACGGACATCGCTCGCAGCGCTTCCACGCCTGCGCCGGCCAGATAAAACTCGGTCTGGACCGGCAGCAGTGGACCGCCTTCGACCCAGCCGTGGCCGACGCCCTGGTTCTTCGGCCAGCCGTCCGGCGCGAGCGTCGAGCGCCAGAATTCCATGGCTTTGCGCGCGTGGTCCCACTGCTCGCGAAGAAACGCGTCGTCACCGGAACCGCTCACATAGTCTTCGAGCGCGATCACAAAGAACGGCGTACCATCGGCCGACGAATACGCCCACGGATACTTGTCGAACCATTGCGTCAGGCTGGCGCTTTGCGAGATTTCGTGGGGGATTTTGCCATCGGCGCGTTGGAAATGCGAGATGAAGGCGATGGCGTCGCGCGAGGTTTGGTAATCGCCTTCCGCCGTCAGCGCGAGGGAGCACCAGAACGAATCGCGTCCGAAGAACCATCCGTATCCGGGACGGTAGGCGCCTTTGGATCCTCCGATGCCGGCCATCAATCCTTTGCCGAGCAGCGGATTGTCAGCCAGCATTTTGCGCAGGCTGATGCGGGCCCAGTCGTAGGCGCTTTGGATCTGCGGGTCGGGAACGGAGATTCTTACGGTGCGGTCGAGATACTGCGCGAAATCGGCGTCGGTTTCCTTCTCCCAATCGCCGGCGCGGGCGGTCAGGTCGGCAGCGATCTTCTCGGCGTCCGGCTGTGAGGCAAGCGACGCAGCCATGGCCAGCACGCGCTCGGCATGGCCTTGCATGGTTCCCAGCGAGACAACGGCGTCGGGAGATCCGGAGTAATTGCTCTCATAATCGTTGTGCAGCAGCTTGCCGCCGGGGAGCGCCAGCAGGCCGCGATACTTCTCGCCATCGGCGCCGAAGAGCATCTCGGGCGGCGACTCATGCCACTGCGCCCAGGCGGTGCCCATGCTGGCCGGCCACATGAGCTGGAAGTCGCGCGTGAATGCGACCTGAACTTCCACCGGCGAGCGCGCATCGATTTCGAGTCGGATGAGAGAGCCGGGCATATTCATCGGTGTGATGAAGGTCTCGGCCGCGCGAAACTCGTCGCCCGAGTAGGCGATGCGGAAGGAGCCGGGACGCGCCGAGGTTTGACGCGCGATGGCTTCCGCGGGGATCACGTGGCCATCGACGATGAAGCGGAGTTTGAGATCACGGAAGAGCTTCAGCGGGTAGACCCAGCCCTCGATGGTTCCGTCTTCACGGCCCAGGATGGCGGCCTTTTGTCCGATGGCATCGAAGAACTGCCAGGGGCGCGCGGGGCGGGAGATGATGGGCGTCTCGGCGGAGAGGGTGAGACCGAGGAGCAAGAAGGGCACGAGAAGTCGCATGGGCAAGCGGATTCATTATAGTCACCGCGGGGCGGAGAAAACCCTGCACAAGCCGCCCACATCGTAGTCACAACAAACTTGCGCTACCTGATTACTTTCACGACTTACGGCGTCCGCCTGCACGGTGACGAAAGCGGTTCAGTAGATCGCTTCCACAACGTCCCCGGCCATCGCGTCCTGGAACCGGACTCTAGGCGCATGCAATACGAACGCGACCAGATGAAACAGCCGCCCTATAACCTGAGCGAGGAACAGAGGGCCACAGTACTGTCGGCTATACAAGAAGCCTGCACTTTTGCCAAATGGACGTTGCTCGCAGCGCACGTACGAACCGCC
>NZ_CAJCHS010000032.1 GCF_903970205.1 Nevskia soli
TCGCTCGAGCCCCGTCCGGTCCGTCAGCAGACAGTCATCCGCCAGCACGGTTCCGATCCCCGTCAGCATCGCATCCGATTCATGCCGCAGTTGTTGCACGTGCCGCCGCGCGGTCTCGCTCGTCAGCCACCCGCGGTTGTCATCAGGAGCCGCAATCTTCCCATCCAGCGTAAGCGCCGTCTTCAGCGTCACCAGCGGTTTGCGCGTCCGCATGAAATGGAAGAACGGTTCATTGAGCGCTTCCGCTTTGGCGCGCACCGCGTCGGTTAGGATCACCTCGACGCCGGCTTCGCGCAGCTTCCGGAACCCATCGCCGCGTACCAGCGGATTCGGATCTTCCATGGCTGCAATCACGCGCGCGACCCCGGCCGCAATCAGCGCATCCGCGCACGGCGGCGTCCGCCCGTGATGCGCGCAGGGTTCCAGGTTGATATAGAGCGTCGCCCCCCGCGCCCGTTCGCCCGCTTCCCGCAACGCCACGATCTCGGCGTGATCCCGTTGCGGATAGACGTGGAAGCCGTGCCCCACCACCGCGCCGTCGTTCACCAGCACCGCGCCCACCATCGGATTCGGACTGGTGCGCCCTTTCCCTTTGGCCGCCAGTTCGAACGCCTCGCCCAGATACTCCGCGTCGGTCATTCGAATAGCGAGTCGATGAACGCTTCCGGCTCAAACGGCAGCAGGTCATCCACTTTCTCGCCCACGCCGATGTAGCGGATCGGCAGCCCCAGTTCGCGCGCGATCGCCACCACGATGCCGCCCTTCGCGGTCCCATCCAGCTTCGTCAATACGATCCCCGTGACGCCGGACGATTCCGTGAACTTGCGGGCCTGCTCGAGTCCGTTCTGCCCGGTCACCGCGTCCAGCACCAGCAGCACTTCATGCGGCGCGTCCGGAACCACGCGCTGCGCCGTCCGCCGCATCTTCTCGAGTTCCGCCATCAGGTTGGTCTTGGTCTGCAGCCGGCCCGCGGTGTCGACGATCACGTAGTCCACCTTGCGCGCCTTGGCCGCCGTGAGCGCGTCGAACACCACCGCGCTCGGGTCGGAGCCCGGCTTCTGACGGATCACATCGGTCGCGGTGCGCTCGCCCCACACTTCCAATTGCTCGATCGCGGCCGCCCGGAAAGTGTCCGCCGCCGCGAACAATACGCTCCGCCCTTCGCCATGAAACCGATGCGCCAGCTTCCCGATCGTCGTCGTTTTCCCGGCGCCATTCACACCCACCACCATCACCACAGCGGGCGGTTCCGCCACCCGCGGCATCGGCCGATCCGAGCCTTCCAGAATCTCCAGCAGATGCTGCTTGATCAGCCCGCGCAGTTCCGCCGCATCCCCAAGCTGATGCCGCTCGACGCGCTCGCGGATGCGGTCCAGGATTTCGGTTGTGGTCTTCACCCCGATATCGGCGCCGAGCAGCGAGTACTCCAGCTCCTCCAGAAGATCGGCATCGATCTCGCGAGAACCCGCGATATCCTCCAGAGCCGAAACCAGACCCGCGCGCGTCTTTTGCACGCCGAGCTTCAGCTTCTCGAGAAGCGTCGGCTCCTGCGGCACCGAGCCGAACAGGGTCTGGATGGCCATGAACTACGATTCTAACGTTTGGGGCGAAGTGGTCATCTCGCTATCATGATGACTGCCAACCATGGATTTCATTCTGCCGTTTCTCGCCCGCTGGGTTCACATCGTTTCCGGAATGATCGTGCTCGGCGGAATGCTCTTCGCGGCGCTAGCATTGCTGCCGGGACTTAAGGGCTCCGCGACCGAGCAATCGATGGGCGATACCATCGCCGCGCGATTCCGGCCGTGGTTCCTGCTGGGTGTGCTCGGGCTGCTCGTTTCCGGCTTCTATAACTACTACCGGCACGTTGTTGCGAAAGACGTCCCCTCGATGTACCACATGATCTTCGGGATGAAGTTCCTGCTGGCCCTGCACGTGTTCGCGGTGGGGTATCTCGCGCTGGGGCATAACAAGCCGAAACGCGCGCGGCTGATCGGCGGCGTGGTGATTTCGGGGCTCGTGGTGGTTGTGTTGTCGAACTGGATGCGCGTGCTGTCGCTTGAAGCATTGATGCATCCGATCGTGTTGCCTGCGATCAAGTAAATGACCGAAGGATACAAGGCGCTCACCGAAGCCGCTGCTCTGATCGATCTCTCCGAGCGGACGCGGATTCGCGCGACGGGCGACGATCGAGCCCGCCTGCTGCACGCGCTCACGACGAACCACATCCAACAGATGCTGCCCGGACACGGCTGCTATGCCTTCTTTCTCAACGCGAATGGCCGCGTGCTGAGCGACGCCAATCTGCTGGTGTTTGCGGAACATATCCTGATCGATGCCGAACCGGAAGTTCACGATGCGCTGTGGGCGCATCTGGACCACTACATCATTGCGGATGACGTCACGCTGCAGGACGACACGGAGACGACGTTCTGCCTTGGGGTGGAAGGGCCGAAGTCCAGGGAGATATTGTGCGCAGTTGGAGCGCCCACGCCCGCGAACGATCTGGCGCACGAGGGGTGGATGGATCTGACGGTCGCGCATGCGTCTGCAACGGGCGCAGAGGGGTATCGGATCTTTGGTCCGGCGGAACGCAAGCGGGCAGCGATGGATCTTCTTTATCTGATCGAAGCGAGCTCCGAGGATTGGGAGATTGTTCGTCTGGAGAATGGGCGGCCGCGTTACACCGTCGATTTCACGGCGGCGAATATCGCTGCCGAGACGGGCCAGAAACACGCGCTGCACTTTCAGAAGGGCTGCTATCTCGGGCAGGAGATTGTAGAACGCGTGCGTTCCCGCGGTCACATCAATAAGCAGTTAGTCGCAATGGAGTTTGAGGGACACGTAGCGCCGGAGCCTGGTGCCGATGTAATCGCCGATATG
>NZ_CAJCHS010000033.1 GCF_903970205.1 Nevskia soli
AAGTTGCCGCCGCATAGCCTACGACTTACCCTCGCACGTTGATATGATGCACAGCCACCAGAATCTTACCTGGGACGGGCTGTCCGTCCTCAGTCGCCGGGGTGAAAGTGCTGTAGAGAACCAGGTTCCCGATCTCCAAAAGTTTCTTCTTATCCGGACGCCCATTGGGAACTGAGAAGTCCGTCGCGATTCCTTTTTCGTTCACCGAAACTTCAACCACGAAGTCGCCCATCGTCCCCAAAAACGGCGAGAGATCGTCTACCGCGACCTGCGTATGCACGCCGATCGGAACATCCTTGTTCAAATAGAGCTGCAGGTTCAGGTTGTCCACGAGCGTCCCGAACAAAATCACCGAAGACATCAGTCCGCCGGCAGCAGGTACCGCGAGCGGCTTCAGCAGGTTAGAGAACTCAATCGATAGCTTCTCCAGCCAGCGATGACGCCGCACCCGGCGCTCGCGTTCGTGCGATGCGATGACGCGCACCCTGGCGGCCACATCGCCCGGTACTGCCGCAACGGGCAACTGCATCAGATTCTGGCGGATCGCTTCGTCGTTCAAGTGCGCCTCCCGCATAACGAGATGTTCGAAGGCTCGGGGCCAAGGGTTTCGGTCAAAAGTTGTCGCAGCGCGGCGCGGCCCCTGGTGATGCGACTTTTGACGGTTCCGATCGAGATGTTCAGGACTTCGGCAATTTCGTCGTAGTTCAGGTCCTCAATGTCGCGAAGCACCACGGCTTCGCGGAAGTAGGGATTCGTGCGGGTCAGCGCCTGCTCGATCAACGCGTGCTTTTCGCGGGTCAGCGCGCGGTCGAAGGGCGAAGGCTCCAGGTCCGGCACGCTGCGCTCGCGCGGCGCTTCGTCGATGGCGCCTTCGTCCCAGCAAACTTCGTTCTTCTTGTGGCGGAACGACCAGCGGCGGCGGTTGTGCGCCTCGTTCACCGCGATCCGGTAAATCCATGTCCGCAGACTGCTCTTCCCGCGAAAGGTGTGGATATTGCGGAAGACCTTCAGGAAGACATCCTGCACGATATCTCCGGCGTCCGCTGGATCGGAAACCAGGCGAAGCGCCAGGTTGTACACGGGCTGCTGGAACCGCATGATGAGCAGTTCATAATCGCTTTCGCAGCCGGCCTGCAACCCTTGGATCAGCCGCTGGTCTTCGGCGAGGACCGCGGACGTCGCCTGCTCCGGATAGTTGCGGCCAAGCAGATCGGCGATAACGGAGGAGGCCATGTCGATTCAATGCTACTACGGGATTAGACACCGGATGCATGAATCCGGTTCCCGTCAGACGAACACGTACCAGATCGCCAATCCGAGGCTCGCGACGATCACGGACCCGATTAAGATCGCGGTCACCGCGTTGGCTCCCAGCTTCGAGCCAAGTCTTGTCTGGCTGAAGATGAATCCGAGGACAAGAAACAGGATCAGGTCAGCGATTCCATGCGTCGTCCAGTGATGACCGGTAAGTTGCTTCATACCGGCAGTCAAAGATGCACTTACATCCTTTGCCAAGGCAAGAGCCGTGTTGAAAAGGATCGTGACTGCGGCGGCTAGAACAAAGCCCGAAGTTGTCTTATCTAGAGTTCCGGAAGTCATTTGGAATGGTTAGGGAGTAGCGCGACCTTAACGCCGTGATCGATTACCGCTCCGGCGCCTTCCACGGCCATCCCGGTGATCACGATCAGAGCCGACGCGGATAAGACGAGTTTGCGCGCCGCCGCGTTCGCATATAACTTCTCGCGAGTTATCAGGGGCAGCAGGAACGCCAGGATCGCAGTGGCGAAGAACAGGTGTTCTTTCGTCTCCATGAAGAAGTTATGAGCCAACGGCCAGGGACCTTTAAGGATGAGCGCTTTCTCCGCGGGGTAAAAGTGCACGTACCAATAGCCGCCGCAAATCCACGACGCAGCCATGCAGAACGCTGTGATCCACGCAGCCGTCTTAATGCGGCTCGCGTTGCCAGGCTGCGCGTTCAGCGCTTCGATGAACGCCCAGAAAGCCGCCAGACAACCGGTGACACCGAAAGCAGCATGCGCGAGTAGCAATATGTCGATAGTCTGTATCATCTGATTAATCCTGGGGGCGGTAGACCGTTGAATGCCATTCCCGCGGGAGTATCCGTGTCACCCGGCTTCTTATCGTTGCCCTTGCCCCACGTCCAATAGAGTCCAAGGTACGCGTAGTTCTCGGTCTGACCTACAGCCGTGTGTCCGTAACAGAATAGTAACTGAAATCCGGGATCTCTGAACTTATAATACCCGCCCACATCGACCAATGTCGCGGGTCTAGTCTGCGCGGTAGCCAGGCCTTCCGGACCGTGGTAGAAGACTTCACTACCGAGAGTAACTTTCTTGCCGAGATCGCGCTGAACCAGCCAACCGGCAAACGGGAAGTTGCGATAGCCGGGCGCAGGCACGACGGTGACTCCGCCGCCGCCGTAAGTCGTCCACGGACCGAAGCTCTTCTGCGCCCAAAGCGGCACTTTGTACCACGTCCGGCCGACCCCCAGACCCTTGGATGCGTCTCCCGTGGGAAGTTCAAACATCGTGAAAGTACCGACCATCGGCCGGTGCTTGCTCTCCTGAATGAAACGGAGTTTGATCCCCAGTTCGATGTCGCCCAATCCAAAGGCGCGCGGACCGGCGCCGGCCGGCGCAAGCGCGGGATTGTTCGAGGGGAAGATCGCCGCGGCGGGAACGATGACATGCAGGTGAACGTTGGGCAGCGCGCCCCAATTGAACTCGATCGCCGGACCCGCCGTGTCCGTCTCGACTCCCGTCCCGTCCGACGACGCGAAGGTGTAGAACTCGTAGTGCCGGAAATCGATCGGTTCCGGGTCGTCCGTTTGGAACGGCGGCCCGGCAACAGCAGCGGACGAGGCGACGAGCAGCGCCGCGAATAAGATCGTGGATTTCGGCGTTGCCATGCGAGAGCGCTCACCATTGTAGCGGCTGGCGCGCGCGGATGCAGGGCAGCTTCCTTGGAATCCCACTCCGTGTTGCTACATTGGGCTTGTAGTCTTCCTTCCCTCCTGAACGACATGAAGCTCATCCTCTCCGTTCCCCTGTTTTCCGGAATTCTCTTCGCGCAGACAGCCGCGCCTAACTTGTTGAGTACCCTGTCTCTTGCGGAATCCGGCCACTGCCAGCAGGCGTTCCCGGCCATTCCGCGCAACCTATCCACCCTCCGCGACCCCGGCATCCGCAAACGTGCCGGACTGGCAGGCCTGCGATGCGCCACCGAAGCCGGCGATACGGCGACCGCGCTCGGATATCTCAGCCAGCTTGCATCCGCATTCCCGCGCGATCCCGATGTGCTGCTCAGCTTCACTCACGCGTTCTCCGCACTCGCGGATCATGCCGCTGACGAACTGCATCAAGTCGCGCCTAACTCGGCGGCCGCGTACCAGCTCGCGGGCGAATCGGCCGAAATGGCGGGCAAGGTCGACGATGCCATCAACGAATACCG
>NZ_CAJCHS010000034.1 GCF_903970205.1 Nevskia soli
GCGTCGACCGAATCGAGCGTGATCTCCGCTCGTTCGGGAACCAGTTCCGACCAGTTCTTGCGCGACGGATCATCCACCGGCGCGGTCATCAGCCGAAACAGCGGAGCGCCTTCGTTGGTGCGGATCAGGAACCGGTCGCCCGCTGCGGGACTGTGGTGGTGAGTGACGTAATATTCGATGCCGTCGCGGCGCGGTTCCAGGACGCGGAATGGCTGCTCCGGGTGGTAAGCGTCGAGAAAGTGCGTTTCCGAAGTCTTGCTCGCGTTGACCGAATCGATGATCAGAAAACGCTTGCTCAAGGTGCGGTGAACTTCGAAGGTGAACTGCGGATCGGGTTCCGCGAAGACGACTTCGTCTTCGTTTACTGGCGTTCCAAGCACGTGACGATGCACTTTATCGGGCCGGTGCGTTTCGTCGAACGTCGAATAGAACAGCGTGCGATTTTCGCCCGCCCAGTTGAGCCCGAAGCTGGTGTTGGGGATCGTGTCGGCGAGCCGTTCGCCGGTCGTCAGGTTCTTCACGTGGATCGTGAAGCGCTCGGATCCGTCGTTGTCGACCGAGTAAGCCAGCAGGTTGTGATCCTCCGAAAGATCGAGACCGCCGAGCGAGAAGTACTCTAAACCTTCCGCGAGTACGTTGCCGTCCAGCAGCACTTCTTCCGGCGCTTCAAGTCCGCCGCGCTTACGGCACCAAATCGGATACTGCTTGCCTTCTTCCGTCCGCGTGTAGTAGAAGAACGAGCCGTCGCGCACCGGAACCGAGAGATCCGTCTGTTTGATGCGGCCGAGGATCTCGGTGTAGATTTTCTCTTCGAGCGGTTTGGCGGGCGCCATCACCGCCTCGGTGTAGGCGTTCTCCGCTTCGAGGTATTCGATCACGGCGGGATCTTCGCGATCCCGCATCCAGTAGTAATCGTCCGTGCGGACATCGCCATGCAGCGTGAACTGCTTCGGGATCTTGCGCGCAATCGGCGGGTTCATAGGAAGGGCTGTTCGAGAGATCCGCTCTGCGGCGTGAAGAGCCGCGCGCCATCTTCCGTGATATGCATGTCGTCTTCAAGACGCACTCCAAACTCGCCGCGAATATAGATGCCGGGTTCATCGCTGAACGTCATGCCGCGAGCGAGCGGCAGCGAATTGCCGCGCACCAGATAGGGCCACTCGTGCCCGTCCATTCCGATGCCGTGTCCCAGGCGATGCGAGAAGTACGCGTAGTCAGGCCCATAGCCCGCATCGCTGATCACCTTGCGCGCGGCGGCGTCGACCGATCCGCACGGCACTCCCGGTTTGGCCGTCTGCAAGGCCGTGCTCTGCGCGCGGTGTACGATGTCGAAGACGCGCTTCATCTTGTCCGTAGCACGCCCCACCACGAACGTGCGGGTGATGTCGGATTGATAGCCCTCGACCGTGCATCCATCGTCGATCATGACGATCTCGCCTTCGCGAATCACTTGCGGCTGCATGGACCCGTGCGGCAAGGCCGAATACTGTCCGACCTGCACGCTGGCTTCACCGGGAAACCCGAGCTGGTGGTAGGCCGAGGCGATCAGCGCGCCGAAGTCATGCTGCGTCATCCCGGCGTGCAGACGCTTCCACGACCATTCATAAGCCTGAAGCGTGACCGCATTCGCGAGCTGCATCAACGCCAGTTCGTGCGCGCTCTTGATGGCGCGGCATCCGGCAGTTACCGCCGTGGCACTTTGAATCGTGGCTTGCGGGAGCGCCTTGGCGATTCCGTCGGCAAACACAAACTTGACGGTCTCTTCGATGCCGATTCGCCCGGTCGCCATGCCGTGTTCCTTCAGAGCGAAGCCCACGCGCTCATACGGACTCTCGTCTTCCTGCCAGATCAAAACCTGACGACGCTCCGGCCCGAGACCCGCCGTAATCTGTTCGCGCGCTCGTTCCTCTTCGAATGCGGGTGAAACGAAGAAGGGCTCGCCGCGTTGGGGAATGATCATGGCGAATAGCCGCTCGCTGTTCCACCAGCGGATTCCCGTGAAATACACGAGCGATGTGCCGCCGGTCAGCACAATCGCGTCGAGCTTGTTCTCCGCCATGAGCTGCTGGGCGCGAGCCACGCGTTCCAATCGCTCGGGTGTTGTAATCGGCTTCGCTTCAGACGAACGGTTCGGCAGCGCGTCGTCCGCCCGCAACAACACGGGAGCCGCGGCCACCGCGCCCAGCAAGCCGCGCCGCGTAATCGCGCGATCAGCTTTCATCGAGATAGCGCCGGATCTGCGCGGCTTCGTCTTCGGATAAACGGAATTCCAGCGCGCCAATCACGCCATCCACCTGCCCGGCGTTGCGCATCCCCACAATCGCCCCGGTCACCGCCGGATTGTGCAAAGCCCACGCGATCGCCACTTCGCCCGGCGTGCGTCCATGCTGCTTTCCGATCTCCTTCAGTTTCTCGGCCAATTCCAGATTGCGCGAAAGCTTCGGCTCCTGAAAATCCGGCAGCCTGCGGCGGAAATCGTCGTCCGGGAAATTCGCCACGCGCTCTTTGGTCATGCCGCCCGAAAGCAATCCGTTGCGCATCGGCGAGTAGACGATCACGCCGATGTTCTGCTCTTTGCAAAACGGCAGGATCTCTTTTTCGACATCCCGCACCAGCATGGAATACGGGGGCTGCAGCGACGTGATGGGCGCGATCTTCTGCGCGCGTTTCATCTGCGCCACATTGAAATTCGAAACTCCGATCCAACGCACCTTGCCTTCGGCCTGCAACTCGGCGAGCGCCGTCCAGCCTTCTTCGATGTCTTCGTCGGGCTCAGGCCAGTGGATCTGGTAGAGATCGATCACGTCGACTTGCAACCGACGCAGACTGTTCTCGCATTCCATGCGCAGCGAATCGCGCTTCAGACTCTTCTTGATGGCGCGGTCTTCACCCCACACGCGCTCGCACTTCGTGAACACATACGGCTTGCGGCTCAGCTCCTTCAGTGCGCGGCCGGTGACTTCTTCTGAATGCCCGAGTCCGTAGACCGCCGCGGTGTCGATCCAATTGACTCCTCGATCGACGGCTTCCCGGATGGCCGCGATGGAATCATTGTCGTCCTGCGGTCCCCACGCGAACGCCCATCCGCCGCCGCCCATCGCCCATGCGCCTACGCCGATCGGCGTGATTAAGAGATCGCTATTACCCAAAGGTTTTGTCGACATCGTCGATTTGCAGTTTAGCGAACCGAATCGAATCGACCGGTTCGGATGGCTGCGGCTACGGCGTCGATATCCGGGGCGAGCGGGCGATCTTCTTCGAGCTTGGGAACGATCTCACGCACCATCGAGAACGCCGCTTCCACACCGGCGCCGGCGCGCAGCGGCCGCCGGAAGTCAATCCCTTGCGCCGCGCACAACAACTCAATCGCCACGACTTTCTCCATATTTTCGACACTCGTGCGCAGCTTCAACGCGGCCGTCATGCCCATGGAGACGTGATCTTCCTTGCCTCCCGATGTCGGCAGGTTGTCGACGCTCACCGGATGGGCCAGAATCTTGCATTCGGCCAGCAGACTTACCGCGCAAACGTGCGCGATCATGAAGCCCGAGGACACGCCCGCATGCGGCGTGAGGAATGCGGGAAGACTCTCGTTGAGGTCCGGATTGATGAGGCGGTCGATACGGCGCTCGCAGATGCTGCCCAGGTCGGCGAGCGCGATCGCGGCGTAGTCCATCGCTAAGCCGAGCGGCGCGCCGTGGAAGTTTCCGCCGGA
>NZ_CAJCHS010000035.1 GCF_903970205.1 Nevskia soli
CTTGTATCGTTCACGTCGCCGTTGTAAGTCGCGCTTAGATGACTCGGGCCCACCGGTAGTCCTGGCGTCGGAACACTTGCCACGCCGTTGACCAGCGGAATCGCCAGAACCAGAGCATTGGAACCGCGATAGAACGACACCGAACCGGTCGCCGTGGAAGGCGAAACTGTCGCGGTAAGTGTAACGGTCTGACCTGCATTCGACGGATTCGGCGAGGTAGTCAACACAGTTGTGCTGGTAACGATAGCGCCTGTGTTCACGAGTTCCATTTCTTCACAAACGATGGCGCCTGTAGAGTTGAACAATCCTGAAGCGACAGTAATGTCGCCGCCCGTAGATGCAAACGGAATCTTAATACTCTGAACGTCGATCGGAAGTTGCGCGGCAAGTGGTTTGGACCAAAGCGGCCTCACCGTTCCATTCGCCGTGATCAGCCAGGTGTTCCATGTCCATGCGGCTGAGCTCCCGATGCTGAATCCTAAATTCAGCATGCTCGTCGACGAGGTATACGAAGCCGTAAGTCCCAAGGCGCAAATCGGCGCGGTTCCAATCGCGTCCGTACTCCAGTCCGCATAGTAGAGCGATGTTCCGTTGGCTGTAATCCCCCAGGGTTGCGAACCGGGCGACCCGTCGGGGTATTCGGTGATGAGTCCGTCCGTGGTAACGCGCGCGATCTGGTTTGCCGTTTCTGCCCACTCCGTAACCCACATCGCTCCATCCGCGGCCGCCGTGAGCCCGCCCGGAACACTCTGGCGCGTGGGCATGTACCATTCGGTCAGCACGCCCGTTGTGGGATTAAGCCGCCCGACCTTGTTACTCGCGTTCTCCGTAACCCAGAGATTGCCATCGGGCCCCGTGTGAATCTGACCCAGTATACTGTCCTTCGTCGGAAGAGGATAAGCATTCGTGAAGACACCGTCCGTCGTAACCCGCACGATTTGATTCCCCGTGTTCTCGTTGAACCAGATGGCGCCGTCGGGACCCGATGTAATACCTGAAGGTTCACTATTCGGAGTAGGAACAGTATATTCGATCATGTCGCCATCCAGTGTCATACGGCCGATCTTAGATACGAGGTATTCGGTAAACCAGAGTGCACCGTCTGAGCCGATAGCCAGGCGCCGGGGGCCGGCATCGGGAGTTAGCGTAGGATACAGGTTGGTAAAGGCCCCTTCTGTGGTCAAACGACCGATGTAACTATTTGTAGTGTCGGTGTACCACAGCGCCCCGTCCGGACCGCTAATAATATCCCAGGGAAGGTTACCGGGACCGTCGGGTGTTGAAAACTCAGTAATTACACCGGTCGCGGGCACAAGACGACCAATCTTACCGGTTAGGTTCTCGGTAAACCAGACATTGGCGTCCGGTCCGATCGTTATCCCTTCCGGTTCGGAGTTGGGGGTCGGCACGGTATTGGTGGAAGTGATTATCTGCTGGGCTCCGAATAACTGCATGGAACCTAGCGCTAAGATGAAAGCGATTCGCATTAGTGGGTGCTTCATTGGTGAGTAAAGATGGGTGAGTAAAGATGATTTCGCTACTATAGCGGGTTCCAGGGAGCGAAGCAACAGTCACTTAGATAAGTTCGAAGCGATACGTTCGAAGCGATGCGTTCGAAGCGGAGTAAGATCATTCTAAGTATGACAAATAGATACGTCTTACATCTGCGCCGGGACGACATAGGTAACTTACCGGGACTTATTAAGTTAGGCGCGGCCGGCTTCGCTCCGCGTCTCATCTTCGATGGCAAGAGCTAAGTCGAGCAGCGGCAACGGCTCGGGCAACGGACTGGATCGCGCAACACCCAGTTCCTCGAACTTACGCGCCGTCGCGAGCAGACGCGTTTCCATGCTCTGCCGGCCCTTCTCGTAAGCGCCCAGGGCGCTGCGTAGACTGGCGCCGACCTTTTCGTAATACTCCGAGAACACACGGATGCGGTCGTGCAACTGCGCGCCGAGATCGCGAATCTCTACCGCGCTGCGGGTGATCTGTTCCTGGCGCCATCCGTAGGCGACGGCTTTGAGCAATGCGATCAGCGTGGTCGGAGTGGCTAGGATCACGTTGTTCTGCACGCCGAATTCGAGGAGTTCCGGATCGGCTTGCAGCGCCGCGCTGAAGAAGACTTCGCCGGGTAAGAACGCGACAACAAACTCCGGTGAGAACGATAGCTGCGCGGCATAGGCTTTCGTGCCCAACTTACGAAGGTGATCGCGGACTTGTCTCGCGTGGGCTTCCAGATGCGCGCTTCGAACTTGCTCGTCGGTACACTCGCACGCCGCCATATAACTGGTTAGCGGGACTTTGGAATCGACGACAATCTGGCGATCGTTGGGCAGCCGGATGATGAGGTCGGGACGCAGGCGCGCATCGGCTCCGGCCAGAGTGACTTGCTCGCTGAAGTCGCAGTGCTCGCTCATTCCCGCCATCTCGACCACGCGCCGCAATTGCACTTCGCCCCAGCGTCCCCGCGCGGTCGGTGTCGCCAGCGCGGTCGAAAGCTTATGGGCCAAAGAGCCGAGATTACGGACCTCGGAGTTCAGCGAAGCATAGGCGTTGATGCGCTCGCGCTCCACCTGGTTCACTTGCTGCTCGACGCGCTTCAGCGTTTCGCGCATCGGCAGAACCAGCTGATCGATCTCGCCGGAAGCTTCCGATTGCAGCGTCTTGAAGCGTTGTCCGGCAAGGTTCAGAAAGGATTCGGCGTTGGCATTTAGGACCTGAGTCGACGCGGCAGCGAAAGTTTGCACCAGTGTTTCGCGCGCGAGCTCGAGCGTGCCGACACGGCCCCTTAGTTCGCCTTCGGACGCACGCAGACGGGCGTTGTCTTCGCGCAGCGGCTCCAGGCTGGCGATCTGTTTCGATTGTGCGTTCAAGCGCTCGCGGAGAATCAGAAAGCAGATCGCGGCGCCCACGAGCGCTGCGACGACGAGTTGAAGAAGAGTCAGTATAGTTCCCAAGTTACAGCAGCGCGCAGGTTGGCAACGCCCGCGGTGTAGCGCGAATCGCCTACCGAAAAGGCAATCGCGTCTTCCAGCCACTCATGCCAGGTGCCGTCCGGATCATGCGATGCGACGGTCAGCGTGTAATCGCCGGGGCAGAGTTCGCAGCGGAAGCGGAAGGCGACGTGAACGCGATCGCCGGCGCGCCTCGGTCCAAGGCTTAGCGCTTCGAGTTCGGTATTGGTGCCATAGACATCGACACCCACGCGTGTGCGGATCAACATCCCAATCACCGGCGCATCGACTTCCGCATGGAACGCCACTGCGACGCGAACGGTCGCTTCTTCACCGCTCATGAAACCGAGCACCGGCTGGGCCGCCGCGTCGAGAAGTTCGACAGCCTCAACAAGCGCGCGTCCATCGCCGCGCTGCAGGCTCGGTCGGATCGGTGCCACACGGGCTTGCTCCGATCGCCAGCGCTGGGCGACATGCGCATTCCACAACGCGAGCGTCTCGCGCGGATCGCCCTGATGGATCACCTTGCCGCGATCGATCCACCAGACCTCATCGCACACGTCCTTCAGCAGCGCCTCATCCCAGGAAGCGATCAGGACACGAGCGCCGCCGCGGCGCGCTTCGATCAGATCGCGCCGCATGCGAAGGCGCAGCAGCGGATCGTGCCGGTCGAATTCGTAATCCACGACAGTCACTTCGGGATCGACGGCACGCAGCTCCGCCGGGATGCCGCTGTCTTCTTCGCCGATGAGTCCAATGATCGCCGCCGCCGGCAGGGATAATCCGAACGCCCGCATCTACTCGACGGTGACGCTCTTCGCCAGATTGCGCGGCTGGTCCACATCGCATCCGCGCCGCACCGCGATGTGGTACGCCAGCAGCTGCAGCGGAACGATCTCGAGGATCGGCAGCAACAGGTCGTCCGTGGTGGGAATCTGGATCACGTGGTCCGCGACGCGCGACGCTTCATTGTCGCCCTCGCACACAATCGCGACCACAATGCCTTCGCGCGCTTTGACTTCCTGGATATTGGAAACGGTCTTCTCGTACAGCGTACGGCTATCTTCGCGCGTGGTGTCGCGCGCGGCGAGGATGACGACAGGCAGCTTCTCATCGATCAGCGCATTCGGCCCGTGCTTCATCTCGCCCGCCGGGTAGCCTTCCGCGTGGATGTAGGAAATCTCCTTCAGTTTCAGGGCGCCTTCGAGAGCGATCGGAAAATGCACGCCTCGGCCGAGGAACAGGAAATCCGTCGCGCGATGCAGCTTGCGGCCGAGCTCTTCATAGACCGAATCATGAGAAAGAACGGTCTCGAGCTTGCCGGGCACGCGCAACAGCTCCTGCACCAGGCGCTGCGACTCGGCTTCATCCAGATGCCCGCGCGTCTGCCCGAGATACATCGCCAGCAGGAACAGCGCCGTGAGCTGACAGGTGAACGCTTTGGTGGAAGCCACGCCGATCTCAGGCCCGGCGTGCGTGTAGATGGCGCCTTTCGCTTCCCGCGTGATCATCGAGCCAACGACGTTGCAGATGGCGAGTGTGGGCGAGCCTTTCTGCTTGGCTTCGCGCTGGGCGGCAAGCGTATCGGCCGTTTCGCCGGACTGCGAAATCACCACCGTGAGCTCATGACTGGAAACGATGGGATTGCGGTAACGGAACTCGCTGCCGTAATCGACCTCGACCGGGATGCGCGCCAGCCGCTCGATCATAAACTTGCCGGCGAGAGCGGCATGCCAACTGGTACCGCAGGCCAGAATGCGAACCGACTTGAAGGCCTGAAACTGCTTGGGCGTGATGTCGACTTCGTCGAGGAAAATGCGGCCGCTGCCTTGCCCGACGCGGCCGAGCGTGGTGTCGCGAACGGCGCGGGGCTGCTCAAAAATCTCTTTGAGCATGAAGTGCTTGTAGCCGCCCTTTTCCGCCATGAGCGGATCCCATAGAATGCGCTGCGTGGCGCGCTTGAGGGTGCGGCCGTCGAAGTCGGTGAATCGAACGCCCTCCGGTGTGAGGATGGCGATGTCGCCGTCGTTCATGAAAACCATATCGCGCGTGTGATTCAGAAGCGCCGGGACATCGGATGCGACGAAAAATTCGTGGTCTCCGAGGCCGACCACCAGCGGCGGCCCGAGGCGCGCGGCGACGATCTTATTGGGATGTTTGCGGGAGAGCACAGCCAGCGCAAACACTCCGGAGAGCTGCTTCACGGCGCAGCGGACGGCATCCTCGAGCGGCTTGTCGCTGCATTTCTCGACGAGGTGCGCGATCACTTCGGTATCGGTCTCGGTGGTGAAGCGATGGCCTTCCGCGGTGAGCTGATCTTTGAGCGCCAGGTAATTTTCGACGATGCCGTTGTGGACGACCACGATGTCGCCGGTGCAATCGCGATGGGGATGCGCGTTCTCCTCGGTGGGGCGGCCGTGCGTGGCCCAGCGCGTGTGGCCGATGCCGAAAGAGCCCTCGACGGGGTCGAGACGGATAGCCTCTTCGAGGTTGCGCAGCTTGCCGGAAGCGCGGCGGATCCCAAGCGTCTGATCGTCGCAATAGACGGCGAGACCGGCCGAATCGTAGCCGCGATATTCGAGGCGTTTCAAGCCTTCAAGAATGATCGGGACGGCTTTCCGCTCACCGACGTAGCCTACAATGCCGCACATTGATTCATTATCGCCGTGTGGAGGACGCGGCGAGCGCGAAGACTCGTCTAACCTGTCTTACTTGTTCCCAATCTGCTTAGGGTCAGATCGAGCCGGGCCTCAACTCTAACGAAGCGCTGGTCCACAGCGGCGAAACGCTGGTTCATGTCTGCGCGCAGATCGCCAATGCGCCCAAGCACATCGGAGCGGAGATCGCTCAGCCGGCTGATCACGTCGTTCAACCGGGCGTTGTTCATCAAGATGCCGACCAGCACCGCGAATGACGGGACCAGCGTCGCGGAAATCGCGGCTACGAACTGCTGGTTCCGGCGTTCCCTGCCCGGAATTCCCGCCGTGCCTGCCTTAACCATCCGCGACGCTTCTTCGTCGATGAAAAACCAATCCGAAACGATATCGAGATCGCGTTGCGCATTGGCCTTGGCTCCGGCTTTCATTTGCTGGGCCAGAATTGCCTCAGTCGTCTCACACGGGAGCGCGATGTTGATTCGCTTCGTCATAATAGCTTCGCGCCTACACATTACATCTGTAACATACACACAATTTGATGTGTGCCACTTGAACAAAGTTCCGTGCGGGCTGTCAGCAGCGGGCTAAGCGAGCGGCTCGATCAGGCCCCAGGCTATTCGCGAGTCGCGATCAGAGTACCGCCGATCGAGACAACGCGCAAACCGGCGGATTCGCGTTGAAACTCCTAGAAGGACGCAGTAACCCGCGCCCAGCAGCAGACTATGCGAGCGGCTCGATC
Source organism: Nevskia soli (assembly GCF_903970205.1). Lineage (GTDB taxonomy): Bacteria > Acidobacteriota > Terriglobia > Bryobacterales > Bryobacteraceae > Bog-113. The sequence goes on from NZ_CAJCHS010000035.1 coordinate 6,351, forward strand.
CGGAAATCTTCAATTACGGGATTGGTGAGGACGTCGCGAGCTATGACTTCAAGATCCGCATGGTTCTCATACTCGATCTCAAATACCTTGCCCTGCCGGACATCGTGGATGCTAGAGTGCCCCAAACCGTTAAGCGCGGCGCGGATGGCCTGCCCCTGAGGATCGAGTACAGTTGCTTTGAGAGAAACCAGCACGCGGGCTTTCATGTGAGCCGCAAGGTGTTGAGCCGGGAGACGAAAACGATAGACTCGGAGGCGCGCGCGTTGTAAGCTTTCGGGCGCGTCAGGTAACCATAGACGACAAGCACGATGATCGCTCCGATTGTCGCCATGATGAATCCGGCGGGGTGACCGGGCGGATACAGGCCCAGTGCGCGTCCGATTAGACCGCCAATCCAGGCTCCCACGATTCCCAGAAGCATCGTCGCGATAATACCGCCGCGGTGCTGGCCGGGCATTAGTAACTTGGCTACGATTCCGACAACAAGACCGAACAGCATGTGGCCGATGGTGTGGAGCATCCCGTGTCCTATTTCTCTTTGTCCCAGCGAACCTACACGACTTTGGTTTTAGCCGCGCGCATTTTCTCGAACGCTAGAAGTAAGCGCGTCTGAACATCCGACGGGATGCAGCAGGCCTTCTCATGATCTTTGTAAACGGAAATGGTTTTGCGCGTCGTATCGCAGACCACCCAGCAGTTCGGACATTCGGCCATGTGCTTTTCCAGCTTCGTGCGGAGGTCGGCGTCGGTCCTCTCGTCTAAGTAGTCGGTAAGTTCGGAAATGAAGTCTTTACATGTAAGCAAACGCGTCGTCCCCTTTGCGTTTGAAGAAACGGGTTAGCTTCTCGCGAAGCTGCAGGCGGGCACGGAGCAAGCGGCTCTTCACCGCGGGAATCGACAAGTCTAAGGCCTCCGCCGTTTCTTCTGTAGACAATTCTTCGATGTCTCGAAGCACGAAAACGGTTCGGTAAGGAGGTGATAAACTTTCCACAGCCTCGTCCAGAATGGCGCCGAGCTCTTCGCGAGAGTAGCGCTGCTCCGGATTCTCGTCCCAGGCGGCGATCTCGCGGATCACCGTATCTTCGCCGGTGTCGATGCCTTCATCGAGCGAAACCGACCGGTCGCTGCGGCGCTTGCGCAGCTTCATCAAGGCCTGGTTCACCGCAATGCGTACCACCCAAGTGTAAAATTTCGAGTTCCCCTGAAACTGATCCAGGTGTTCGTACGCCTTTAAGAACGTCTCCTGGAGAACGTCTTCGGCGTCTTCGCGGTTCTGGGTAATGTGCTGGGCGAGGCGGAATATCTTGGTCTCGTAGCGCTTCATGAGCTGCGAGAACGCGCCGACATCGCCCTGGCGGGCGAGCGCCAGAACTTCGGTTTCGTCGTTGACGGCGATCTTACCGCCTTCGGCTGTCATCGTAAACTCCCTCATGATGACACAGCGACTTGGACGCCGGCGCGGTCG
>NZ_CAJCHS010000036.1 GCF_903970205.1 Nevskia soli
GCCGATCAGATTCTTGCCGCCGGCCAGGTTCACGCCGGTCTTGCCGCCGACCGACGCGTCGACTTGTGCCAGCAGCGTCGTCGGCGCCTGAATCACCGGAATCCCGCGCATGAAAACGGCGGCCAGGAATCCCGCCATGTCATTTACGATGCCGCCGCCGAACGCCACGACCACGCTGGTGCGGTCGGCGCCGCAAGAAAGCATCCAGTCGGCCGCGGCTTCCAGCGTTGCCAGCCGCTTGGTCTCTTCTCCGCCGGGAAGGAAGTAAACCTTCGCGGGCGCGTGTTCAAACCGGGCACCGTGCATGCGCCAGATGTTTTCCTCGGTCACGACGAAGACCTGGCCGCAGCCGGACGGAAGATGTTCCCGCCACTGCGCCAGCGCGCCGCGATCCACCAGGACCGGGTAGCGCTCACGGCCCGTCGCGACATGAAATAGCGGCACAAACCATTTGTAACAGAGACCCTGGTTGTTAGAATCCAATGGACTGATGCACGCCGCTACCCGTGGAATAGCGTCCGGCCTGTTCTTCCTCGCAGCGGCAGTGACCATGTCCAACGCAACGCCATGGTCCATTTTCTGGACAGCACCGCTGTTGCTGGTCGCATCCGTGCTGATCGCGTGGGGAGCGGAATCGGCGCAGTTCTTCATCGCGCAAGGGTTTGCTCTGGCCATCCTGGCACTGCTGCAGACGCTTCCCGAGTTCGCCGTGGAAGCGGTTCTCGCGTGGCATCGTCAGTCGCCGCTCTTGATCTCCAACCTCACGGGCGCGCTGCGTTTACTCACCGGTGTCGGTTGGCCGCTCATTTATGTCACGGCCGCGGTCTCTCACCGGCGGCGCGGGAATGGAGCGCTGCGGCGCGTCTGCCTCGATCGGGAAGATGGCGTTCAGATCGTGACGCTGATCGTCTGCGTTACCTGGGCGTTCGTCATGTTCTTCAAGGGTTCGCTCGGATTGATCGATGCCGGAATCCTGGTGCTGCTCTATGCGGGCTATCTCTACACGCTCCGATGCATGCCGCCGGAATCGGAAGAAGCAATCGAAGAGATCGAAAGCGTTCCGCGCGCGATCGTGAATGCCCGGCCGCCGGTGCGCAATACAGCCATCGCGGCGCTCTTCGTAGCGGGCGGCGTTCTGATCTATTTCGTTGCGGCCCCGTTCCTCGCAAGTCTGCTGGCTGTGGCTGCGGCGGCCGGTATCAGCCAGTTCGTCGCCGTCCAGTGGATCGCTCCGTTCGTCTCCGAGTTCCCCGAGAAAGTGTCGGCATTCTACTGGGCGCGGACGGTCGATCGCGCGTCCATCGCTCTGATGAATATGATCTCGAGCAACATCAATCAGTGGACGCTGCTCGCGGCGATGCTTCCGATTGTGCTTTCGATCGCGAGCGGCGGGCCCACGGCGATCCATTTCGATCGCGAGCAGGAGATGGAATTGTTAATGACCGCGGCGCAAAGTCTGCTTGGCGCGCTGCTGCTGCTCGATCTGGAGTTGTGGTGGTGGGAAGCAGCCGGGCTCTTTGTGCTGTGGTTCGTTCAGTTCGTCTTCTCGGTCGTGCCCACCGCGGTCCTGGGAGTCCACCTGGCCATCACCGCACTCTACTTTTTGGGATGCGCGCTGCAGATCATCCGGATGTTGCTGCGTCAGCGCATGCCGCCGGCGTTCGCCGTGCTGCGCGATCTTCGCCGCCGGCCTGCCTGACCGGCAGCTTGTGGTAGAACCGGCTCCCTGACGGTCGCGGCTCTGAAACACACTCAATCTATTGAGTGCGGGATGATCCGTCGGTTCACAACCAGCCCCACTCCGAGCCCGACCGAAAGGGAGGGTCGTCCGCTGTCAGCCGCGTTGACCCTATCCGGATGGAACGGTGTATGTTGGGGGGTCATTTTCGAGGGAGCCGCGACGGTCACGCAGCGGTCGATACCACGCGCGGCTAGTCGTTCTCGTTGTCGCGAACGAATTCGAGAATGTCGAACTTCTTCACGGCGCGGTCCGGGAAGAAGCTGTTAATCGCGTCCTGCTCTTCGGAGAAATTTTCGAAGATGGTTTCCAGCTTCGTCGTAACCAGCAGTTCCAGATTTCGCGCGTTCGTGGCCAGCAGCTTGACCTGGCTGTTCGCCTTGCGAGCCGCGCTTGAAAGAAACACGAGGGCGCCCAAACCAGTACTATCGATGTAGGCGACTTCGGCGAGATTCAGAAGAACCTTGGCGTCCGACGTGGCTACCGGGGGATGCAGGGTGTCGCGGAAATGCGAGGCTTCGGGTCCCATCACCACCCTGCCTTTAAGATCGAAGATCAGAATGCCTTCCCGCTCGCGCTGTTCGATGTCGAGGCCCACAGGCACAGTCTAGCAATTGAATTTTCTACAATCAGTCAATCGGGCGGAGCATCCAGTAGGAGAGTGAACTTGGTCTGGAATCAGGAGGAATGGCGTCAGTTAGAGCGCGAGACGGCGCAGCGCATCCTCTTAGGCGCCAAGCCCCAGGCGCCATGGGCCGCAGCGGCGCGCGCGGCGCGGCTGGTTCTGCGAACGTATTCGACCAGCTTTTTCATCGTCACCCGCTTTCTTCCGCCGGTGAAGCGCCGCCAGGTGGAAGTGATTTATGCGGCGGTGCGCTATCCCGACGAGATCGTGGACACCTTCCCGATCCCCGCAGCCGAACAAAACCGCGCGCTCGATCGGTGGACTGCGGATTATGAGCATGCCCTCGCCTGCGGATCGGTTCAGGAAGCCGTTGCTGCCGGGGCGAATTGTTTTGCCGGCGCCTTCGGACAAGTGGTACGAACCAACGGGATCCCGCAGGAGTACTATCGATCGTTTCTGGCCGCGATGCGGCTGGATGTCACGCCGCGGCCGTTTGAAACTCTCGAAGATCTGATCGACAACTATATCTACGGGAGCGCAACGGTGGTCGGCTATTTCCTCGCCTACGTATACGGACCCAGCGCCCCGGCGGAGTTCGATCGCGCGCTCCGGGCTTCGCGCGATCTTGCCATCGCGCTGCAACTGACCAATTTTCTGCGTGATGTTCCCGACGATCGCCGGCGCGGTCGAACGTACCTGCCCTGCGACTTTCTGGGGGCCGAAGGGCTCTCGGTGGAGACGGCCGCGGACCCGGATGCGCGCCCCGCGCTCGACCGCGTGCTGCGCCGCCTGTCGCGCGTGGCCGAAGAGCACTACGCGGCGGCCGAGCGCGATCTGGACGCTTTCGCGCCCGATTGCCGCATCGCGATTCAAGCCTGCATCAACGTGTATCGTCAACTGAACCTCCGCATCGGAGCGAGCCAGCAAGGCGTCATGCATCGCGAGCGCGTTCCCATGGTCGATAAATTCCGTGTGCTGCCGCCGAGCAAATACTGGCGTCTGCCGCTGGCGTATCTGGGGGCGATTTGAGCACTCCCGGCCATGTGGCGATCGTCGGCGCGGGTTTAGGCGGCCTCAGTGCGGCCGTGCATCTGCGGTCCCAGGGCCGGCCCGTCACAGTATTCGAGCAGAATGATCGTACCGGCGGACGCGCGAATCTGATCGAGCGCGGCGGATATCGCTTCGATACCGGTCCCTCGCTGCTGAATTACCCGTGGGTGTTTGAGGATCTGTTCCGCTCCGTCGGCCGCAATCTGCATGACTACGTGGAGCTGATCCCGGTAAATCCTTCGGTTGAGTTTCGCTGGCCTGACGGCGCCGTATTTTCCCTTTCGAGCGACTTCGAACGTCTGCGCGCCGAGTGCGAGAGGCTCGAACCGGGATGCGGTCCGCGTTTGATTGCGTGGCTGCGCGATGCGGCCGCGAAGTTCGATACGAGCTTCAACAAGCTGGTCACGAAAAATGACGACAGCGCTCTGAAGTGGCTCGGTCGTTTGAGCATCCGCGAGCTTCTGGGGACGGGCGTTTGGCGATCGCTCGATAGCGAGCTGCGCCGGTTCTTCAAGAACCGCTACATCCGCGAAGCGTTCGGCTCGTACGGGATGTATCTGGGCGGATCGCCGTTCGATCTGCCGGGTTTGTTTTCGATCCTCGCTTATGGAGAACTGGCCTACGGGTTGTGGCTGCCGCGGGGTGGAATCTACGCTGTCGTTGCCGCAATTGAGAGCCTCGCGCGTGAGCTCGGAGCAGATATTCGAACCGGCTGCCGTGTCTCGCGGATCGTCTCACGCGACGGAAAGGCCCAGGGCGTGGAACTCGATAACGGAGAATTTGTCGCCGCGCAGACGGTCGTCTCCAACGTCGATGTGCCCACGACCAATCGCGAGCTGCTGCGGGGCGCGCCGCCGAACAAGAGCCGGATGACTCCCGGTGTTCTCACGTTCTACTGGGGTGTGCGCGGACATCTTGCGACCGGTGGACACCACACGATCTATCTGCCGGGCGCGTATCGCCGCGCGTTCGACCAGCTCGCCAGCGGGTCCATCCCCGATGAGCTTCCGTTCTACGTCAGCGTCGCTTCCGAGACCGATCCCGACCTTGCGCCCGCGGGTTGCTCGACCGTCTTCGTTCTCGTACCGACTCCTGTGTTGAGCCTTCTGAACGCAATCGACTGGGATTCCACCGTGGCCGATGTTCGCTCGCGCGTGCTGCAACGTTTGGGACTCGATCCGTTGCGAATCGAGGTCGAGGAAGTGTGGACTCCGGTCGACTGGCAGCACCGTTTCGGGTTGCACGACGGCTCGGCATTCGGCGCGGCGCACACATTGTTTCAAATGGGTCCGTGGCGATCGCGTAACATGTCACCAGACGTTCGCGGCCTTTACTACACCGGCGCGAGCACCACCCCCGGCACGGGAATGCCGATGGTCGTCTTGAGCGGGCGCATGACGGCGGAAAGGATTCTCGCGCATGCATGTTGAGCGGTTCGGCGCGGTGCGTGGCGCCCGTGTGTTCGCGGCGCTGCACGGCTGGAGCGGCGATCATCGGACGTTCGAGCCCCTGTACCGCAGGCTTCCCGCCGACGTTACTTTCCTGGCCGCCGACCTGCCGGGTTGCGGCAATTCCCCGCCTCCGCGGGCCTGGACTGTCGAAGCGATCGCCGATGAAATCGCGGACTGGCTGCAAACGCTGGATTGCCCCGTCACGCTGGTGGGAAATTGCAGCGGCGCGAATTTTGCGATGTTCGCCGCACTCCGCGTGCCGGAGCGAGGCGCTGAGAGAAGTGTTGCCCGCATTGTTGCAATTGACGCCTTCGCTTTCTGGCCCTGGTATCTCCGCGTCTTTGTGCATCCCGTGATTGGCCGCTACGCTTACTTTTCGACTTTTGCAAATCCGATCGGGCGCGCGCTGACGAATCTGTCGCTGAGCGCGAAACGGGCCAAAGAAACGTCGTTGACGGATGGGTTCTCGCGCGTAGATCATGAGACGACCTTCCGGTATCTCGAAGTGTTGCGCGACGCCGGAGGTATCGAAGCGTTTCGCGCGCTTCCAATGCCGGTCGATTTCGCCTACGGGGACAAGAGTTTCGACGCTGTGCGTGAATCGGCGCGGCGCTTCGTGAACCTGCTGCCCCATGCCCGCGCCGTCGTGTTGCCGGGAGCCGGACACCTGCCCATTCAGGAAGCGACGGGCGCGTTGTGCCGTCTACTGTTCGAGACCGATACAACTCAACGCAAGGAGCCGCTTTGCCCCACACTGAATGCGCATATCGCGAGCTGATTGAGCGCGGGCTCCGGGACCATCTGCCGGAGAGCCGGCTGCGCTGCGCGGAACACCTGAATGCTGCGCTCCGTTATGCGATGTTCCCCGGCGGCAAACGGACACGCCCTTTGTTGACGCTGCTGGCCGCGAAAGCCGCCGGAGGTTGTGAGCACACGGCGCTTCCGGCAGCCTGCGCGATCGAGTTCCTCCATGCGAGTTCGCTGATCTTCGACGACCTTCCGGCCATGGATAACGCCGATCTCCGGCGCGGCAAACTTGCCTTGCACGCAGCCTGTGGCGAAGACATCGCTTTGCTCGCCGCGCTTGCGCTGTTGAACCAGGCTTATGCGATCTTCGGACGCTGTCCGTTGTTGCTCTCTGAGGCGGTCGAGGCAATCGGTGAAAACGGGATGATTGGCGGACAGGCGGTGGATCTCTTGAACACCTCCACCGCTCCGTCCGCTGCACGCAATCGCAAAACATCGGCCCTCATGCGGCTTACGCTGGTTGCGGGGGCGCTCGCCGTCGACGCTGACCCTGATGCGGTCGCAGTGCTGGCAGCCGCCGGTGAATCGCTCGGCGAAGCGTATCAAATCTGCGACGACCTCCTGGACGCGTATCTGGACTGCGGCGCTACCGGCAAGACCGAACGGCAGGATGCGCGCAATGGCCGCGCCACACACGCGTCGGCCTTCGCCGCCGAAGTCTGTCGGGCGCAGGCTCTGGAACTGGTGAGCGGGGCCACGGAATCCATCGATCGGCACTTCGGCGCGAACGGTTCCCCGCTGGTCGATCACATCAAAGCGATCGCAACCGAGTTCGGCCGCGCGGGACTCGTCGCGGCGTGAGCCGGCGCGCTGTCATCATTGGCGGCGGACTCGGGGGACTCGCTACCGCATTGCGCCTGCGCGCCCGCGGCTGGGACGTCACGGTTTGCGAAGCGGGACCCACGTTGGGCGGCAAGATGAATCGCTGGTCAAGCGCGGGATTCACCTTCGACACGGGACCGTCGCTCATCACCATGCCCTGGGTCTTCGCCGATCTGTTCCACGCCGCCGGCGAACGGATCGAGGATCACATTGAGCTGGTTCGCCTTCCGTCGCTGGCCGACTACGTGTATCCCGATGGCGAGCGCTTCCGCTACACGTCATCGTTGCCCGAATGGATCCCAACACTTGAGCGAATCGCGCCCCAAGACAAGGACGGATTCTTCCGCTTCCTCGAACTGGGTTCGCGGCTCTGGGAAGTGTCGCGGCGAACATTCCTTAGCCGTACGCCGTACGACCCGCCGGGCGCGCGCGACTGGGAGGTGCTGCGCTACATGCCCTGGCGCTATGGATGGGGCAACTACCACCGCACCGTCGCCGCGCATTTCAAGAACCCGCGTTTGCGGCAACTGTTCGATCGCTATCCGACCTACGTTGGGTCATCGCCGTACCTCGCTCCGGCGACGCTCGCGATCATTCCTTATATCGAGTTTGCGTTCGGAGGCTGGTATGTTCGGGGTGGCCTCTATAGCCTTGTGGAGGCACTGGTGAACATCGCCGAAGAACGCGGCGTGACAATGTGCGTGAATGCTCCGGTGGTCTCGATCGATCATGAGCGTGGGATCGCGACGGGCGTAAGCCTCGGTTCAGGTGAACGCATTCCAGCCGACGTCGTGGTGATGAACGGAGATGCCGCGACGCTGCCGGAACTCCTGGGCGAGGCGTCGCCACCTGCGACATCGCGATCGATGTCCGGCTTCGTCATGCTCTTCGGGCTACGATCGGAGATGCCGCGTCTGGCCGCGAATACCGTCTTCTTCTCAGCCGATTACCGGCGCGAGTTTTCGCAAATCTTCGATGAGTCGCGCTTTCCGGAGGATCCGACGGTGTACGTCAACGCGCCCAGCCGTCTCGACCGGTCGCTGGTTCCGGAGGGTCGCGGCGAAACGCTATTCGTGATGGCGAACGCGCCGGCGCGAGCTGACCAGTGGTCCGATACGGAGATTTGCGTCGCGAAAACGCGCGTGATGTCGCGCCTGCGGCAAGGCGGACTCGATATCCCCGATGCCGACATTGCCGTCCATGATATCTGGACGCCGCGCCGCATCGAAGAGCGTTACCGCATGCCGGGCGGCGCAATTTACGGCACGGATTCGCACGGCTGGCGCAACGCGTTCCTGCGACCGCGCAATCAGAATCAGCAGGTTCGGGGGCTCTACCTCGTCGGCGGCAGCACGCATCCCGGCGGCGGAACACCAACGGTACTGCTGTCAGCCGAGATCACTGCGATGCTGATCGCAAAGCATGAGAACCGGCTCCCTCACGGTCGCGGCTCGGTAACGCAATGAATCGCGGTAACCGAATGAATCGCGGGAACGCAATGAGTCGCGGTAACGGAATGAATCGCGGTAACGCAATGAATCGCGGTAACGGAATGAATCGCGGTAGCGGAATGAATCGCGGTAGCGCGATGAATCGCGGTAACGGAATGAATCGCGGTAACGCAATGAATCTCTCGAACGCAATGAATCTACTGAGCCGCGCGCGTGAGCGAGCGGTCTTTTCGGATTTTCGACACGGGTGGTTCGTCATCATCCTCTGGATCGTCTACGCCATTCTGTGGTTCGGCGGCGTCGGCAGTCACTTCCTCTTCGGCGCAACACCGGCGGGTATGAATTGGACCGCGCCTCTGCTGCTCTGGGTAGGCACGCTCCTTACTTTCATCGCCGCTCCTGATGACTGGCGTACGCTCGCGATCAGCTTCGTTGCCGGTATCGCTATCGAAGTCGTCGGTGTTGCCACCGGATTCCCATTCGGCCGTTACAACTATACGCCCGTGCTCGGTTTCGCGATCCTCGCCGTCCCGCTGGCGATGGGCTGCGCCTGGGTGATTCTTCTTGCCTGGGTCCGTCAGTTGCGGTTACCCGTGCTCGCCGCGGCGGCAGTGATGACGGCGGTCGATCTCGGCCTCGACCCCGTCACGACGCGCATCCTCGATTTGTGGCGATGGCGCACTCCGGGCCGCTACTACGGAGTCCCCTGGACCAACTACGCCGGATGGTTCGCAGTCAGCCTGATCCTGTTTGCCTGTCTCCCCCCGGGGCGGCACAACCCGAATGTCTTCGCCGTCGGATCGACGGTGCTGCTGCTATTCGCCCTGATCGGACTTGCCCACGGGTTTTTCGTGCCAAGCTCGATGCTTTGTTTGCTCTGCGGCGCAGGGTATTGGCGATGGAGAGCTTCTTCCAACGTTCTGATCAGCACTTAGGAGGCAATCGCATCGAACCGTTCTTTGCGGGATTGATCCTTTAGCCGCGGATCAATCTCTTCGCGTTGAGGCACACTTCGATACAACCAACAGAGTCCCATAGCAAGTCAGGGCTGCATCGCAGACGGGCGCTCGATTACAGCGCTACACTGGAATTTCCGTGTCTGAGACCAGTGTTTTATGGCTTCGCGTGGCCGCGGGCCTTTATTCCGTCGGGTTGCTGTACGCGATCCTGACGCTGGTTCACCGGCGCGACCACCTATTCAAAATCGCTCTCGGCGCCTTCGGTCTTGGCGGCGTTTTCCAGTTCGTCTCATTAGTCGATCAGGGCTTAGCAACCGGCGCATTCCCCGCCAGCAACATCTTCGAATCGTTGTCGCTCTGCGCGTTTGCGGTCACCGTAATCTTCCTCATAACCAGCTGGCGCTACCCGCTGCAAAGTCTCAGCGCATTCATTTTCCCGCTAGTGTTCATGATGACGCTCGCCGCTGCGCTGAGCAGTCCGATCGGGAACTGGACCAGTCCAACGGTGCGAAGCGCCTGGCTCATCGTGCATGTGGTCGCTGCGCTGGCGGGCTATGCGGCGCTCACGTTTACCGCCGTCGCCGCCATTCTTTACCTGTTCCAGGAACGCCAGTTGAAGCACAAATCTCC
>NZ_CAJCHS010000037.1 GCF_903970205.1 Nevskia soli
CCTGGTCGTGGAGGTGACAGACTCGACGGGCCAGCCGCTTCCCGGCGAAATCGTTAAATTCAGTGGAGCCGGGCTGGAGTTTTCGAGCGATGAAGTTACGACGGGTTCAAACGGTCAAGCCTCGGTCACGGCGACTCCGAAGCACATCGGATCCCTGACTGCTTCGGCAGCGGTCAACGGCGTAACGACTCCCGCGGCCTTTGCCCTCACGGCAACTAAGGCGGAGCTCACGGTGGCCGCCGTCAACGAGAGCGTGGCCTACCAGCAGCCCATCCCGGCGCTCACGTACACGATTACCGGTTTCGTGAACGGGGACACGCAGTCTGTAGTCACCGGCAGTCCCACGGAAACCACGACGGCCACCGACGGTTCAGCTCCCGGAACCTATCCCATCACCATCGGCCTGGGCTCGCTGGCGGCAACCAACTACCGCTTCACCTTTGAGAACGGCACGCTCACCATAACCGCTCCATAGTCCGGAGATCGTTGGTAGTCCCCACTCGATAAGCCCTTCGATACGAACGGTTCGCGGCGGCGGAAGTCACGATACTTCCGGCGCCGCCGTTCATTTCCCGCCCAGCCGGTTTCGAAGCGGTATCAGAAGGTACAAGGTAGCTAAGTTCAAGAGAGATAGCAGGACCGCGATTTCCGTCCGCCCCAGCGCGACGGCGGCTCCTATAGCGCCGACGTTCCAGATGCTGGCGGCCGCTGCCGTGCCGTGAATTGTAACGCCTTCTTTGAGGATCGCGCCGCCACCGACGAAGCCGATACCCGCCACCAGACCTTGCAGCATTCGTGAAACCGCGGCGGGGTCCGGCGTTCCCCCGGGAGGCGCCAGGAGCGCTTGCGAGATGAGGACGTACCCGCAACTCGCCATCGCGACAATGGGAAACGTGCGCACGCCGACGCTGTGCGCTTCTTGCTCGCGCTCGATTCCAAGCGGGAGAGCGATGAGGTAAGCGAGGCCGATCCGTTCGGCGTTGGACCAGAGCAGCGCCCAGTCCCAATTGTTGGCTTGCATGTGTCTCGTGGTACTCTACCGCAACATCCAAATGGACACTTTCGCGGTTAGGCCGGCGGTTCGTCACTACAAACATCTCGAGTTGCTAATCCACATCTTCGTCGTCGTGCTCTTGGTCTCGAACCTGGTCGCGGCGAAGCTGACGAAGATCGGACCCTTGACATTCAGCGGCGCGCAGGTATTGTTTCCGATCACCTATATCTTCGGCGATGTCTTCACCGAAGTCTACGGCTACGCGGCCTCACGCCGCGCGATCTGGATCGGCTTCCTGGCTTCCGCCTTATTAGCATTGCTGGGCCTGTTTGCGGTTTCGCTTCCACCGGCGCCCTCATGGCACAACCAGCAAGCCTACGCGACCATTTTTGGCGTCGTGCCGCGCGTGATCGCCTCCAGCCTAATTGCTTATTGGGCCGGCGAGTTCGCTAATTCCTATACGCTGGCGAAGATGAAACTGCTTACCGGCGGTAAGTATCTTTGGACGCGCACGGTGGGTTCGACCGTAGTCGGACAGGGCGTGGACACGGTTCTCGTGATTACTCTCCTCTTCGCCGGAACACAACCGGTTTCAACCATCGTGAACCTGATCGTCTCAGGCTATCTGTTCAAGGTAGTTTACGAAGTGCTGGCGACGCCTTTGACCTATAAGATCGTGAACTTTCTGAAACGCAGCGAGGGGCTTGATACCTTCGATCGCGAGACCGACTTCAATCCTTTCCGCGGCGCGCGATTCCCGAACGAAGGATAACTATCGCGGATAATCGGAAGTAAATGCCATTTCCAATTCACCGCGGCCGCCGCTTGCGAAGCAGCGAAGCCATGCGGTCGCTGGTTCGCGAAACTCGACTCGACCCGGCGCAGTTCGTGCTGCCTTTGTTCATCTGTCCCGGCGAAGGCGTGCGGCGCGAGATCGGGTCCATGCCCGGTCAGTATCATCTCTCGGTGGATGAATTCGTGCTGGAGTGCGATGAAGCACGAGGCTTGGGAATCGGCGGCGTCATGTTGTTCGGACTGCCTGAATCCAAGGATGAGTTGGCGTCGGGAGCCTATGCGGAAGACGGAATCGTGCAGCGCGCGCTGCGTGCGGCTAGGAGTCAAACGCGCGATCTGCTACTGATTACCGACGTCTGCAACTGCGAGTACACCAGTCACGGCCATTGTGGCTTTGTGAAGGACGGCGACGTGGTGAACGACGTGACCCTCGAATGGTTGAGCCGGACTGCTCTATCGCATGCGCGCGCCGGCGCCGACATCATAGCGCCTTCCGACATGATGGACGGGCGCGTTGGGGCGATCCGCAAGACGCTCGATGAGAATGGATTCGAGCAGACACCGATTCTGTCGTACGCGGCGAAGTTCGCATCGGTCTTCTATGGTCCGTTTCGAGAGGCGGCCGAATCCGCGCCGCAGTTCGGCGACCGGCGCTCCTACCAGATGGATCCGCCCAACGCGCGGGAGGCGATGCGCGAAATCGAGCAGGATCTTGCGGAAGGCGCGGACATGGTGATGGTGAAGCCCGCGCTCGCGTACCTCGATCTCATCCATGAAGCACGGACGCGTTTCGATGTGCCAATCGCCGCCTATCAGGTAAGTGGTGAGTACTCAATGATTATGGCCGCGGCGCGCAATGGGTGGATCGATCAGGAGCGCGCCATGATGGAGACTCTGGTGTCGATTCGTCGTGCCGGGGCGGACTTTGTGCTAACTTACTTTGCTAAGGATGCGGCGCGACTGCTCGCCTGACGCTGCTCGCCTAATGCTTCTGGCCCCAGGCCGGGAAAGCCTCTAAAGCATCGACAATGTTATGTACTTTGTCCGTATGCGCGTCTTCCTGCCATCCGCCTGACTGCGTATTGAGAACAGAATCGCGCGGGCTTCCGTTATCCTGAACCGCATAGAGCGTAAACGTCAGCGCCTGTTCGGCCACTCGCCGGTATATGGGAGAATTGGTCGCTGCCGAGTAGAGTGCCAGCACCGCGCCATAAGTTGAATTAATGCCGCCCCACGGATCACGGTCCTCATCTTGCTCACCGGATACCGCTACTCCGAATCGTACGGATAGGAAGTTACGGCCGACGAAATCGATCAAAGTTCGCGCGTCTTGTTCCCAGTCAGGATCGAGTGCGTCCTTCTTTTCGATCAAGTAACGCGCCATGTTCAGCGGCGCCCAGGCGGTGCGGTTCTTTTCCGAATGGTGGTCCTCGAAGAACTGTACCCAGAGATAGCCGTCGCCTGCCGCATTGGGGATCTGTTTGGTCTTGATCCAATCCCATAGCTTGGCTCGTGGTTGCTTGAACTCCGCATGTTCTAAGTCGATCAAGCGGTCGAACAACCGCAGAATATAGACCATATCGCCGGAGACGGGTCCGCGCGGTTCACCCGTCCGGTAATCAGCGCGAAAGGGCCACGGCGAGTGCGTTTCGTCCGCGGGACCCATATTCATGCGCAAGACATCGGCAATGTGTAGAGCCTGCTCAAGGTAGCGCCGGTCTTTCGTTTCGTCGTAAAGCATTGTCAGCGCGTAGCCGGCAACGCCTCCTTTATCCGGCTCGATCTCATACGGGTGGTCATCCTGTGTCCCGCAATCTGCCGGTTGCGGGAACTTACCCTCAATACCTGTCGACCGTGGGAACCGCGGGTATTTCCCGGAATCGGGTGTTAGTGCTTCCTTGATCAGATAGTCGCCCATGTAGCGCGCGAACTGGAGTACTCTCGGATCGCGCCGTCCTTTCAGCCGGTAATACTTCACATACGAGATGATGCCCATTCCATTCTGCATCGCGGGGATTGTGTCGTGTCGACTTTCGATCGGCTGGTAGTTGCCGTCCATGAACGTAAGTCCGATGAATCGGGGGTAGCCATGGTCGAACGGACATTGCAGGTACCAGTTCATTTCCCTTTCGAGCGCGTCATTCCAATTGATCCAGGGCAGGAGGGTTCCGTCGCTGGCGTAGACAGCCGCGTGCGGACCGAGCCGCGGCGGTTCAGCGGCGCGTGCCTGGACTAACGCGATACTGGCGGACAAAGCAGCCACTGCAATCGATTTCATAAGATGCTCTTACAGTAACGCGGCGTGATCGTTTGATAAAGTCGGTAGCGGAATGAACAAACGGCGATTTCTGAATCTGATGACGGGCGCGCTGGCCAGCCCTTTGATTGCGCCTCTAACCACGTTCGCCGAAGGGCAGCCGCTCAAGAACTGGTCGGGCAACCTCACCTACAGTACGCGGCAAGTGGATGACGCCTCGACCGTTGACCAGGTGCGCTCCATCGTGCGCGCGCAGGAGAAGTTGAAGGTGCTCGGAACGCGTCACTGCTTCAACGCGATTGCGGACAGTTCGCATCACCTTCTCTCGTTGAAGCCGATGCATGCCATCGTCGCGCTCGACGCTGCGGCTCGCACGGTGACGGTGGAGCCGAGCGTTACTTACGGACAGCTCGGCCCCTACCTCGACGCGAAAGGCTTCGCGTTGCATAACCTTGCTTCGCTGCCGCACATCTCGGTCGCCGGGTCCATAACAACTGCGACGCACGGTTCGGGAGAGAGGAACCGGAATCTTTCCAGCTCGGTGTCGGGGCTTGAGATCGTAACCGCATCGGGCGACCTGGTAACGCTTTCGCGGAAAACGGATGGCGAAACCTTTCGAGGCGCAGTTGTGGGCCTTGGCGCACTGGGGGTGATCACTCGCGTCACGTTGGATATCGAGCCTACTTATAAAGTGCGACAGTACGTCTATCTCGACCTTCCGCTCGAACAGGTGAAAGAACACTTTGATCAGATTCAGGCGAGCGGGTATAGCGTAAGCTTGTTTACCGACTGGCAGAACCGGCTAATTAGCGAATTGTGGCTTAAGGTTCGGGATGATAGCCCGTTCGCCGGACCACCCGAATTCTTAGGCGCGAAGTTAGCTACGCGCGATCTGCATCCCATCGAAAACTTATCGGCCGAGAACTGTACGGCGCAGCGGGGCGTGCCGGGTCCGTGGTATGACCGGCTGCCGCATTTCCGCATGGGTTTCACGCCAAGCGCCGGCGCGGAGTTGCAATCGGAGTATCTCTTGCCGCGCCGCAACGCGGTCGATGCAATTCTCGCGGTCGAACGACTGCGCGATCAAATTACTCCTCACCTGTTGATTTCGGAAATCCGCACCATCGCCGCCGACGATCTCTGGATGAGTACCTGCTACAAACAGGACAGCGTCGCCATCCACTTTACCTGGAAACCGGATTGGCCGGCGGTAAAGCGCGTGCTACCCGTGATCGAGAGGCAGCTCTCGACGTTTCAAACGCGGCCGCACTGGGGCAAACTATTTACGATGAATCCGCGGGAACTCCGCACACGCTATGAAAAGCTGGACGATTTCGTTCACCTGGCAGCGAAGTACGATCCGAAGGGAAAATTCCGCAATCAGTTTCTAGACTCGACGGTTTTTGCGACTTAGAGACTACCAGCGAAGGCGGGCGGGCAGGAACTCCGCGAACAAGTCGGTGTAGTAAGGCATCAGCGCCTTCACGTCCGGCTTGGTGTGTCCCTTGGAGTAGAGGTCGTAAGGATTGAACTTGTTGACCCATTCCAGCATTGCCCTGTCTTTCTCGTTTGTCAGGTAGCCATAGGCGCCATGCCGGTGCCAGGCATAAAACGAGTGAAAACGAAGCATATATAGCGCCTCGTCCGGTAAGTAGGGCTTCATAACCTCCGCAATATAGCCGTCATGTCCGAACGACATGTGAACGTTCTCCAACCCGCAATTCGGCTCGTAAATTCCGTACTTTGTCTGGTATTCGGGCACATGTGCGTCAGGATTGCCGGCAAAGTACTCCGGAAAGACGATCTGATCGGACCAGGCGCAACCTACCGGGAAGGTATCGCCGACGACTCCCCACTGCGGCTCCCCGTAAAGGCAGAGACACTTACCTAAGTCATGAATAAATCCGGTTAGAACCATCCAGCGAGGATGTCCATCGCGGCGGATGGCTTCCGATGTCTGCAGCAGATGCTCCAGCTGGGTTAGATCAGTGTCCGGATCGCTGTCGTCCACTAATGTGTTCAGGTACTCGGCAGCTTCCCATACGCTTTTCTCGCCGCGGTTAAGCGCAAAGTATTGTTTCTCTTTCTCTAGCACGTAGCCGAGCGTCTGGTTCTCGTGATTGAGCCGGTAGAACTCAGCGACTCCGGGGTTAGCGGTTGCGTCATATTGACGAAACTCCGCGTCGCTCTTGCCTTCTTTGTAACGCCCCTCGAGAAAATCGTCCCAGTCCTCGAGATTGCTCAACGGCTGAGCAGATGGGGAAACGAGTGTGCTCATAAGCGTATTGTCGCTTAGTTTAGGTCGCTTCGGCAAAGACGCCGCACTCGGAAATCGCAGGAGAAGCGGTAGCCCGGATGATGCGCAGACGCATTCGGGTGGTCGTGACGAAATCCGTCGATCGAAGAATGCGACCTAAGCCGATGCTGGTCCCTGTACCGAAGATCTGCCAGTCTCCATCCCGCCACAGATCGACCGCAAATGCATCGATGCGCTGACCGAGCGCAATGTATTCGCGCAATCGCACAAGGTTGAAGCGCACCGGTCGCGAGAACTCAAAAACAACGTCCGCGTTGGTGATTCCATCATCCGTCGACCAGTAAGAGTGACGATCGCCATCGACTAGATTGCGCCCGCCCCATTCCGGCCGGTGTCCACGCACGTTAGAGGCAGCTACCCTGGCTTGGGCCGCGAGGTTCGACCGGAACGTCTCCCTTCGCAGGCTGCCGAATTCGCGCAGGGAAGCGGCATCGGCCTCATGAATCAAACCCCGACGATCCGGCGGGACATTGAGCAAGAGACTTCCGCCGCGCCCGACAGATGCATAGTAGAGTTCGCGAAGTTGCCGCGGCGTCTTCACCTTGCTGTTCTCGGCCTCGTGCCAGAACCAACCGGGGCGAATGGAAACGTCGCACTCTGCCGGCATCCAGTATTTACCGTTTCTTGTTCCGACAGAAGATTCTGCTTCTCGTATATCACCGGGTACTCCGGGGCCGCCGCCCGCCGATTGCGGCGTGTAGGTGGCCCAACACGTCTCGCCCGCAACTCCGGTTTCATTACCCACCCACCGTACATCCGGACCGGCGTCGCTGAAGATGACCGCGCCCGGTTGTAATTCGCGTTCCAGCTTCCAGGTATTACTCCAGTCGTAATAAGCGTGCTTGTCGATGACGCGCTTTTCCCGGGCGCCGCCGTAGTATCCGTCGCCTCCGTTCGCGCCATCGTGCCAGATCTCGCATACAGGTCCATAGTTAGTCAGCAGCTCGCGCGCTTGTGCCCGGTAAATCTCCAGATATCGGGGAGTACCGTAAGTACTCTGGTTGCGGTCCCACAGATCGGAAGAGCGTCGTGTA
>NZ_CAJCHS010000038.1 GCF_903970205.1 Nevskia soli
CATCCGATATTCGGCGAAGTCGTCTCCAGAATATGGTCGCCGCCAAACAGCAGCTTCCGCTCCCGATCGAACAGACAGACATGCCCCGGCGAATGCCCCGGCGTCCAGATCACTTCCAAACGCCCGATCCGCTCGCCACCCTGAAGCACGCGATCCGGCGTTAGCGAAGGAAATTTGACCGTCAACATGTGGAATGCAGCGTTGACCGGCCCGATCTTATCCGGAGGACTCCCCGCCAATCCCAGAGCCACGCCGTTCCAATGCTCCGCCCGCTCGGGAACCGCGAACTCATTCAACAGATCCGCGTCGAGACCATGCATCAGCACCGGTGCGCCGCTGGCCTCGCGCGCCCGCAGCACCAGCCCCACATGATCCGGGTGCATATGGGTGATCACGATGTGCCGCACATCTTCCCATGCCACTCCCGCGTCGCGAACGCCGCGGTCGAGCGCATTCCACGAAGATGGAATCTGCATCCCCGTGTCGATGAGAACCCAGCCATCGCCGGAATCCACCAGCCACGCATTCAGCGGATCCATCGCGAACGGCAACGGAACGCGAATGGAGTGAACGTCAGCGGGTTTTGATGAGTGCAAGGAATTCGTCGCGCGTTTGTTTCTGGTCGCGGAAGGCGCCCAGCATCGCGCTGGTCACGGTGCCGGAGTGCTGCTTCTCCACGCCGCGCATCATCATGCAGAAGTGCTGCGCCTCGCACACCACGCCGACGCCGTAAGGCTCCAGGTTATCCATCAGGCAATGCGCCACCTGCTGCGTGAGCCGCTCCTGTATCTGCAGCCGCCGCGCGAACGCATCGATGATCCGCGGGATCTTACTCAGCCCGATCACCTTCGATTTCGCCAGATACCCGACGTGCATCTTGCCGTAAAAAGGCAGCATGTGATGCTCGCACATGCTGAAGAACTCGATGTCCTTCACCATCACCATCTCGTCGTAGTCGACGTGATAGATCGCATTATTTAAGAGTTTGTCGATGTCGGTGTGATAACCGCTCGTCAGGAACCGCAGCGCCTTATCGACGCGTTCCGGCGTCTGCAGTAATCCTTCGCGCGATGGATCTTCGCCCAGCGCGCGGATAATCTGTTCCATCTGAGGAGCGATAGAAGCCGTCTGCACCCGCGCCGGCATCTTGACTACTGTTTTCTTCTGACTCATTCCGTTGGCCCAATTAGAAAGATGTTGCGCGGAGTTTCGAAGATGCTAATTCGTTCCAGGTGAGGGAACCCGGATGGCCACGCAGCGCGCAGCCGCCGCACGATTTCCTTGCCCAGATTCTCGGTCGTCGGTACGGTCTGCGCGAATTCCGGAAGCTCTTCATTCAGATACCGATGGTCGTACCGATCGATCACGCTCCGTCCCACCAGTTCATCCAGCCGGTCGAGCTGCACCGCGCGCCCGGTAACCGGATCGATCTCTCCATGAACGGTCACCTCCAGCTCATAGTTGTGGCCATGCCCGAACGGGTTGTTGCACTTTCCGAAGATCTCGTCGTTTGCCGCCTCGTCGAGCGCATCCACATGCAGCCGGTGCGACGCACTGAATCGATAGCGCCGGTTTACCAGGATCATCCGCGATATTCCACGCTAAGCTCGGCAGTCTCCTCAAGGCGCACTGAAAACAAACGGCCGCCCTCGCGCAGATGCGGCTCTAATCTGTTCCAGATCTCAACCGCAATGTTCTCCGCCGTCGGCACCACGCGATCGAACGGCCTCACTTCCTTATTTAGAAACCGATGGTCGAACGGCTCGATCACTTCGCGACGAATCAGCTCCTTCACTTCTTTCAAGTCGCGAATCATTCCGGTTACCGGATCCGGATCGCCCTCAATCGTAACTTCCACGACATAGTTGTGTCCGTGGCCATGCGGATTGGCCGCAATGCCGTAAATCGCCTCATTCTCGTCGTCGCTCAGGTCGGCGCTGCGGCATACATGCGACGCTGAAAATTCAGCCTTCCGGGTAATCAGCATTGCTACACTCTCAGTGTAACTTCAGCATGCAAAACCGCACGGGGTCTAACCGTACAATCGACAGGCTGTTACTCGGCGGCATCGCTGTCCTGCTGCTCACATTGACCGCCGTGCTGAGCGCGTCGTTGCGCGAGCACATGGCCCAGGAGGGTCAGCCCGCGCCGTCGTTCTCCATCCGCACCGATTCCGGCAATGTCATCACTCCGGAACAATTCGGCGGCAAACTGCTGTTGCTGAACTTCTGGGCCAGCTGGTGCGCGCCGTGTGTCGAAGAAACGCCGTCGCTCGATGCGTTGCAGCGCCGCTTCCAGAAAGAAGGTCTGGTTGTAGTGGGCGTCAGCGTGGATGAAGACGCGAATGCGTATCGCCGGTTCCTGTCCACGTACCACATCGGTTTTCAAACCCTTCGCGACCCCTCGAAGAAGCTGAGTATCGATTACGGCACTTTCAAGTACCCGGAGACCTATCTGATCGATAGCTCCGGCCGGGTCATCAAGAAAGTTATCGGCAAAGAAGATTGGACGGACGAGCGCGTCATTGCCTATGTCCAGTCGCTCCTCTGAATTTCCGCCGGATCTCAGGCAGGAACTAGCCGGATTGCTCGGTCCGCGCGGCTATCTAGACCAACCGCACGAGCTCACACTCTACGAGTACGATGGCAGCGTCGATAAGATCCTGCCCGACATGGTGGTGTTTCCGCGGAACACGGAGGAAGTCGTCGCTATCGTCCGGCTTACCGCCGAACATCACATTCCGATTGTCGGCCGCGGCGCCGGCACGGGACTTAGCGGCGGATCGATCCCGCGCGCAGGCGGCGTGATCATCGGCTTCTCGCGGATGAACAAAATCCTGTCGCTCGATGCCGCCAACGAGCGCGCCGTCGTACAGCCGGGCGTCGTCAATCTGGACTTAACCTATGCCGCCGCGCCGCACGGACTGTTCTTTGCACCCGATCCGTCATCGCAGAAAGCCTGCACGCTCGGCGGTAACGTCGCGGAGAATGCCGGCGGCCCGCACACGTTAGCGTACGGAGTAACCACCAATCACGTGCTTGGCCTCGAATGCGTCCTCCCCGACGGCACGGTCTTCGAAACCGGCGGGGCTGTTCCTGACCTCGCCGGCTTCGATCTCACCGGTCTACTTACAGGCTCGGAAGGTACCATGGCGCTAGTTACTAAGATCATAGTTCGCTTAGTCCGCGCGCCGGAAGCGATCAAGACGATCCTGGGAGTATTCAACTCCGTGGACCACTGCGCCAACACCGTAGCCGAGATCACCGCGCGGCAAATCACCCCCGTTGCGATTGAGATGCTCGACGGCACCATGCTGCGTATGGTTGAGCAGGCCACGCACGCGGGTTACCCGATCGACGCCGCGGCTGTCTTACTGATCGAACTCGAAGGCCCTCGCGAATCGGTGGAAGAACAGACGGAACAGATCCGCGTCATCTGTTCCGCCCAGAACGCGCGCGAGTTCCGCGTTGCGCGATCGAATGAGGAGCGCGATCTGCTCTGGAAAGGCCGCAAGAACGCTTTTGGCGCCATCGGCCGCGTGAGCCCGTTCTACTACGTCCAAGACGGCGTCGTGCCGCGCTCCAAAGTCGCCGGAGCGCTGCGCTTCATCGAGCAGACGTCGAACAAACACGGCCTCGTCATCAGCAACATCTTTCACGCGGGCGACGGCAACCTGCACCCCATCATCCTGTTCGACCGCCGCAAGACCGGCGACCTGGAACGCGCGAAAGCCGCGGGCGAAGAGATTCTTGACCATTGCATTGCGGTGGGCGGTTCCATCACCGGCGAGCACGGAATCGGAATGGAAAAGAACGAGACCATGGCGCGCCTGTTTTCCGATGCCACCCTCGAAACGATTCGCGATTTGAAGTCCACCTTCGACCCGCGCTGCCGCCTGAACCCCGGAAAGGTTCTTCCCACCGGAAAGGGCTGCGGCGAGATCAGACAAGCCGTACTGGAAACCGGCTCTGTTCATTACTGACGGTGCCTTTTGGCACAAGAACTCCGACGAAGCGTTACGAACTCAGCGCGTTCGGCAAGCTAGCATGAATAGAGGTTATTTATGCTTCGTCGCATACTGATTGCACTTCCACTGTTATCCTTTATCGCCGCCGCCCAGACCCCTGTTGTGACCTATCACAACGATACGTTTCGCACCGGCTGGTATCACAACGAGACCACACTTACTCCCGGCAACGTTAACGAGACAACCTTCGGTAAGTTGTTCACCATGCCGGCCGATGGCAAAGTGGACGCGCAACCACTGTATGTGCCTGGGCTAACAATTAACGGCGCCTCACATAACGTAACTTTCGTGGCCACCGAAAACGACACCGTCTATGCCTACGACGCCGATACTTCGGGCAGCCCGCTTTGGCAGTCCACGATGCTCCTCTCCGGTGAATCGCCTTCCGACCCGGTCAATGGTTGCAGCCAGGTAGTTCCTGAAATCGGAGTTACCGCGACTCCCGCTATCGATCTGAAGGTCGGACCGCACGGCACCATCTACGTGGTCGCGATGAGTAAGAACTCGAGCGGGAACTATTTTCAGCGCCTGCATGCCCTCGATATCACCACCGGCGCCGAGCAGTTCGGCGGACCCGTGACGATTCAAGCCACGTATCCCGGTACCGGCGACGGCAGCAGTAATGGTCAGGTGATCTTCAATGCGGAAAAATACGAGGACCGTGCGGCGCTCTTGATCGTGAACGGTTCCGTCGTGTTCGGCTTCACCTCACACTGCGATAATCCCCCGTACACCGGTTGGGTCATGGCTTATTCGGAAACGACCCTTGCACAGATAAGCGTCCTGAATGTGACTCCGAACGGCGGCGAAGGATCTATGTGGGAGAGCGGCAACGGCCCTGCCGCGGATTCCCTGGGGAATATCTATTACCTCTCCGCCAACGGCACCTTCGATACGACGCTCAACGCCTCCGGATTTCCCGATCAGGGCGACTTCGGAAACGCCTTTCTCAAGCTATCGTACGCAGACAACAAGCTCGCTGTCGCCGATTACTTCACCATGTACAACACCGTTCACGAATCCAGTACCGATACGGATTTAGGCTCCGGAGGCGCCATGCTCATGCCTGCAGTGAAGGACAGTACGGGAACATCTCACCAACTGGCCGTCGGCGCAGGTAAGGACACGAACATCTATATCGTTGACCGGACCAACTTAGGCAAGTACAACTCGACCACAAACAACGTGTTTCAGGAAATCGCCGGCGGCATCGTCGGGGGCGCCTGGAGCTCGCCTGCTTACTTCCCGAACCGTTTCTTTTATGGAGGCGTCGGTGATCATATCCGGTCCTGGAACTGGAACGGAACGGAGTTCGCCGCGGGAACTATCACCGCGCATACCTTCACCTATCCGGGCGTAACGCCCGCCGTCTCGTCCAATGGGCTTACCAGTTCGATCCTTTGGGCGGTGGAAGACACGTCTCCAGCCGTGCTCTGGGCGTATAGCGCACTCAACCTGACCAAGGTTCTCTATAACAGTAATCAGGCCGGTACGCGTGACCAGTTTGGCGACGGCAATAAGTTCATAACTCCGATGATTGCCAACGGCAAGGTCTACGTCGGCACACCGAATAGCGTTGTGGTGTTCGGTCTGTTCGCCGCGCCGAAGGCTTCGCTCGGGAACGTTCCGTCGACCCTGCGATAATCGGGCATTCGCGCCGCCCGTGCCACCGCTACTACAGTTTTCGTTTCTCGCATTTAGCTCGCTCTTTGTATTAGTCGACCCGATCGCGGCGGTCCCCGC
Organism: Nevskia soli; assembly: GCF_903970205.1. Classification (GTDB taxonomy): domain Bacteria; phylum Acidobacteriota; class Terriglobia; order Bryobacterales; family Bryobacteraceae; genus Bog-113. The sequence goes on from NZ_CAJCHS010000038.1 coordinate 5,771, forward strand.
CTTCCTGGCGATGACCGCCGATTCGGACAGCCCGCACCGGCGCGCCATGGCGCTGCGCGCATCGGTAACGTGTTTCATCGTCTTGTCCGTATTCGCCTTCTCCGGCACGATGATCTTTCGATTCTTCGGGATTACTCTTCCAGCATTCAAAATCGCCGGGGGATTGATTCTGGGGCTCATCGGCCTCGACATGGTGCAAGGCCGCAGATCTCCTACTAAAGAGACAGCATCGGAAACCGCCGAGGGCTCGGAGAAGGAAGACGTCGGAATCATCCCTTTGGGCATCCCGATGTTAGCCGGGCCGGGATCGATCTCTTCGGCGATCGTTCTAATGAGCCAAAGTCCCGACTGGCGGCACGCAGGCGTCATTTTCGCGGCGATAGCTGTCACGGCGGCATCGTCATTTCTGATTCTCGCCGCCGCCGAACGAGTGGGTGGTTATCTCCACGAGACCGGGATTCGCATCCTGACCCGGATGATGGGACTGCTGCTGATGTCAATTGCCGTTCAGTTCATACTCAATGGTTTTCGCGACGCGGGTCTGCTACGGTAAGCCGCCGCGATTTGCCGCATCTTCGGCGGTCGGAATGGGTCATCTTGTTCTTCCTCGCCTATGTTGCGGTTGCCGCGATGGCAACGCGAGTGTCCCGCGGGATACGCGTAGAAATACTCTATCTGAACTTAGCGCTGCTAACCGGCTACGCGCTATTGATCGTGTCGGCTTCGGTACACCGGCTTAAGTACCTGGACTTTGCGCGCGATTGGCTGGCGTTCCTGCCGGTCCTTCTGATCTATCACGAGATGGGCCTGCTGACGCTGCCGCAAGCTACTCATTCGCTCGAAGCGCGCTGGGTGACCTGGGACCAGGCCGTCCTCCGCGGCGGCGCCAAAGCGCTGATCGAATCGCTCGGACCGTTTCTTCCCTCCGTGCTCGAGATCGCCTATCTGCTGGTATATGCGTTAGGGCCGTTTTCCGTCGTCATGTTCTACGTTTACGACCG
>NZ_CAJCHS010000039.1 GCF_903970205.1 Nevskia soli
CCCCGAGGCGAATTGACCGCAGCGGGAGCGAACCCTCCGTTACGCGGACTTCGGTGCGGCTCAGTCCTTTTTCCGTTGTAACCGAAAAGAATCCCCACCCGGCGCCCATCGACCAAAACGACGCGAACCGCGCAGTCTTCAGCCGTGGCGCCAGGGTCATTGCTTGGTCGGCGCCGTGATAGTGGAACCCGGTAATCGCGATCAAGGTCGACCAGGACGACAGAGCGCGCGCATAATGGTGTCCGCACTCGGGCTCATCCCATGGATTACGGCGCTCGCCGTCGTAACGCCGACGCACATTCTCGATCGTCTCCAACCCTTCGCGCAGCATGCCCTCCGTGATGAACTGCGTCGCCACCAGGTATTCGATCCCCGTCCATGCTTCCGCGTAATAAGGAAACGGGACTTTGGGCTTGCCGCCTTTGCCATAGTCACAGACCAGCAAAACGGACTCGTCATTCAAAGCATAAGTGCGCTGGAAGGAGTCATAGTCGTAAAGATCGCTTCTGTAGTTATACTTATGGATCGCCGCCAGCGTTTTTCGGATGTTCCCAGGATCTAAGAGAGGACCGAGGCCGGCAAGGTGCGCTAAATACTGACCGATAAGCTGGTCAGCCAGGCAACCATCGCCTAGTTGAAACTCCGGCGCCTCCGGATGATCGGCGCCCATGTCGCCCACCGTCGTCGGGTCGATCCGATTCTTCGGGATACTGTGTATCTTCTGAATGTAGTATTCGCCGTTAAATAGATTGGCATCGATCCACGCGCGGCCTTTCTCAAAAAGAGCGCGATAGGTCCGCGCCGATTCATCGTCCTTTAGAACGCGTGCCATCTCCTCGGCGGCGCGCAAGGCAGCGAGATAGTAAATGCCGCACAGCGGATTCGGTCCATAGAACTCAACATCATAAGTGTTATGTTGAACGCCGGTCATCACTCCATCGCGGTCCGGATCCCAGCCTCCGGGGATCCACGCGAATGAAAGCGCCTTCTGAATCTTAGGCCAATAACCGCGAAGCCAGTCCGTGTCTCCGGAAAGCCTCCAGTCCAGATAGGTCTTGACGATTTGACCCATCTGCCCGTCCGCCGCGGCATAGCCGAAGCGATCGATACCATCGGGAAGCATCTGGCGAAATCGCATGCCGCCGCGGTCATCCTGCGAGTAACCGAACGCGGCCTTGCGCAGCGACCGCGCCAGCGCGGGAAACAAGAACTGAGTGGCCGTCTCGTAGTTCCACACGTGCGTACAGTTGCCGAAACAGCATCCCCGGTGATCGCTGCAGCCTTCGAAACCGTGGAACTCCCCGTCCGCCGTGCGGAACGACGTTTGCGTGACGAGAGTAGATAGGTTCGACATCGCGGCGTCACGAAGCGCGCCCGGCAGCGTGCTCGCCCGCATCGTATCGATGAAACTCCTCGTGCGCCTTTCCAGTTCGGGGAGGCTGCGGGTAAGTTGTTCGGCTGCGTCCCACGCGTCGGTGAACCTTGTGCAATAGTAATTGCCCAGATTCGTCTTCTCGCGCCCTTTCGGTGCGGTCCAGCCGGACCACTCCGGCGTGCGGTTCGGGAAGTGCCAGCTCAACAGAAACGTATATTCCGCCTCCGCTCCCGCCCCGATCTCGCGTTGGAGACAAAGTGAGCCGGTTAGTTTGCGGTCTTCAGCCTCGGGACCTAGTTGACCGTCGGCCGTGAAATCGTCCCAGAACATCATCGGGCTAGCCCACCACTTAGCGTTCGGCCACCCGCGTAAGTAAGTTACTTTGCCGGCGCCCGGCCGCAATAGTGAAAGCGCAAAGGTACCCTGTTCGGGATGATCTTCCGGCGCGCTTCGATCTGTCATATACAGACCTTGAAGGTCACTACCCAGCGAGCTTCGGAACTCGATCGACTTACCTTGGTTTACGGCGCGTCGAAGTGAATCGGGAGATGCCGGACCCGCCATGTGATCGAGCGAAAACGCGATGGAAACTAGCGCCGCGCTACTACGCCGATTCCGTACGCGATAGCGCAGAACCGCCGCGGGATATCCGGAGCTTTCGGGGTCGAGAGGGATGAACGGGCTAAACGCTTCGAGCGAGACTTGAACAGGAAGGCGTGAATCTTGAAACGCGATCCGGGCCATCGGGAACTCGCCGCTAAAGATCGCTCCTTCAAGCCGGCTTAACCCCGGCGCGTGGGCGGAGCCAAGTCCGTCCGCCCCTGCATACGGCGGCATCAAACGCGCTTCCAGGACGCGGGCCATCGGCTCCGAGTTTCCGGACCGCACCCAGATCGAGGCGAACCCGTACTGTGGCGCGCGGCCTATATCCGGACGGTTGTAGATTTCCCAATCGCGTAACTGTCCGCGTCCGCCTAAGCCGATGCTTCCGGTTCCAATCCCACCCAACGGGAACGCGAGCATAGCGAGTTGCCGGCCGGAGTAAGTTCGGGGGTACCGGATGCGCTCACGCGGCGGGGTGGTCGGCCGCGACTGGGCCGAACTGGGATGAACGGCGGAGGCTCCTGCGACGACGGCCTTGAGGAACGTCCGCCGAGCCGGATTGAGTTCATCAGGCAATTCGCCACTCGGGCTTGGGAGCCGCGGGAGAAAAACACCGCATGGTCTTTATCTCAACGTGGCCGGGAATCTTCGCTATCCCGGCTTCAACCATCCGCCGGAGCGTTTCCGGCTCACCGGTCACTCTTACATTCAGAAGTAACTCATGCGCCGCGGCGGGCGAGGCATCTAACATTCCGTCCACACCGGGGTTGCCTCCGTTCTTGAGGATGGAAGCCTTTACATAGCCGGACGGCGTAGTATCGATCAGCTTGAGATGCGCAATTCTAAGTTCAGCTGACGTAAGCGCCGCATCCAGATCGTCCAGTAACATCCCGACCATCTGCGCCGGCGAAATAGCAGGATTCACTACCGCCGCCACGCTGCAATTCAGCCAGGCAAGGCTCGCTTCCGCGCCCGCATAGCGTTCATAATCGATCTCCAGTGTCCGCGTTCCCGTCTCGATCGCCCCACTCAGGATTTCATCCAGCCACGCAGAAACCCCTTCGCCGGTAAGCGGACTTAAGTACCGAACCGGCGCCCCTGTAAGTTTCGGAAAATGCCGGTATAAGTCCAACTTAGTAAAGCAGATCAGATCGGCCTCATCGATTTGTTTGCGAAATAAGAAGGCTAAGTCGGGATCGGGGCGGGAGCCTGTTAGTTCCTGAGCCAGCCCGGGATCAGCCAGAACGCTGTACGCCGCAAGCCGGAACCGGTTGGAGTGGTGCATTCTTAGCGGCCGCAATGTGGTAGCGGAGATATCTGCGCAACTGCCGACCGCTTCGGCGAAAATCACCGCGGGCTCGAACGCGCGAACTCGATCCGCGGTTTCGATCAGTTCGGAAAATCTGCAGCAAAAACAGCCGCCCGACACCTGATCCGCGTCGACCCCCTCGCTCTGCACGTACTTAGTATCCACCAGTTCAGAACCTTGGTCGTTCAGAATGGCGGCAACTTTTAGGCCTTTGCCGCGAAGCAGGCGAGCGGCTGAAAGGATCAGCGTTGTTTTACCAGCGCCAAGAAATCCTCCAAGCGGAATGAGCACCGGCCTCTGGTCCATTTACGCCGTCAATCATAACAAACGGGAGGCCGATGGCATTGAAAAGCTTTCCCATGACTTGTGAAAAGGGTCGGCTGTTTCCTTCCAACAGTCTCGGCCTCAGTTGAGCCGCGCTCTATCACAGTGCGAGCTATCACGATGCGAACAGAAATCAGGATGATGTAGAATGAAAACGCGCAAAGGGCGCATCCAGTCCGCGGGAAAGGGCCGAGCCCACCGAACTTAGTAGTCGAACGACCCCAGATCTTCTTTCCGCCCGACGCGGACACGGGCAATTTGGAAGGAGATCCTATGTCCGATATCGCCCCTCGTCTTCCCGCGCGGCCTTCTATTGAGCAACTTCGCAAGCAGGCCAAGGAACTTCTCAAGCAATACCAAGCCGGCGCGCCATCCGCGGTTGCGCGATTGGCCAAGCTAGGCAGCCGCAATCCGTGCCTCGCCGATGCACAGTACATCATCGCGCGGGAGTACGGTTTCGAAGACTGGACCAAGCTTAAAGAGCAAGTCGGGATCATGCGCGCGTCCGGGCCCGTGTTCGTAAGCTCGAAATCACCGTTTTATACGATCGACTGGCAGGACAATCACATTAACGTCCAAGGCCCTCAGACGCAGGGAGATTGGGAAGCAGTCTTCGACGTAGTCAAGCAACACAAGATTGCAACGGTGATCGCTAACGGGATCAACGACGCCGCGTTAGAGCGCGTCACTAAGCTGACGCACGTCACGCACCTCGACCTTTCCGGTGCGAAGGAGGTAACAGACTCAGGGATCAAGCACCTGCACCGCATGGCCCAGCTTCGGGAGCTTGACTTAGGCGGCGGCAATAGTTCAATAACCGATACGGGACTCGAAGCTTTAGGTCACTTAGTCGAACTAAGGAGGTTTCAGGTGTGCTGGACGCCGGGGATTTCAGACGCCGGTATCGCGGGTCTGGCCAAGAGCGCCCACCTTGAAGACATAAATCTGCTCGGCACGCCAACCGGGGACGGCGCCATACGGGCACTGGCGGGCAAGCCTCACCTGCGCCGCTTCAAAACCGGCCGCCAGGTAACAGATGGCGGGCTAGCGCTACTGCAGCAATTTCCGATATTCAAGAGCTGGCACGGCGGCGAACTAACCTACGGACTCATGTCGGCTGACGCCGGTCCGAATTACCTCTTACTCGACGGCCCGTTCACCGACCGGGGGCTCGCCGGCCTCGCCCAGCTCGAAGGCCTATTCGCCTTAAACCTTTTCTGGCATACTCCCGGATTCACTTCACAAGGATTGGTGTCACTCAACGAATTACCTAACCTAGGTTTCCTCGGATGTCAGAATAATCACTGCGACGATGAGGCAATGCGCCACATTTCAACACTCCCCAACCTACGAATGCTGATGGGACAAGGCGCAATCGCTACAGACGCTGGATTCGAAGCGCTAAGTCGATCAAAGACCATCGAGTACTTCTGGGGGCGCGAGTGCCCAAACCTGACCGGCCGCGGGTTTGCCTCCCTGGCGAGGATGCCTTCGCTCAAGGGACTCGCGGTAAGCTGCAAGAACGTAGAGGATGGCGAACTATCCACGCTCCCGGCTTTCCCATCTCTTCGCGAGTTCATGCCGATGGACGTGCCCGATGCCGGCTTCCGTCACATCGGACGCTGTGAGAGCCTTGAGGCGCTATGGTGCATGTATTGCCGGGACACAGGAGACGAAGCAA
>NZ_CAJCHS010000040.1 GCF_903970205.1 Nevskia soli
AACATATGGATCGTAGTAGGTGGCGACGGCGCGCAGGCGAACCGGGTACCCTCGCCGTGCTTCCTCCACGGTGAGGCTGTGCACAGCGCGGGCGTTGGTCAGCACGCGCATTGGAGGCGCACTGGCAGGGCGCGCGTTCGGCAGCAGGCAGCAAACCATGCATGCGGCGCAGATCCACAAGGCCGCGCGCCTTCGCACTTTTCTCCTGATGTCTTCGTGCAGCCAACCCATCAAGCAGCTAATCGGATGTTGATCGCGAGCACTTTAGGGAGTCGGGCGAAATTGCGCCTGCATTTCACGTAGAATCGGGAATACCCCGATGAGTTCTCCGTGGAACAGCGGACGCAGCCCGCGACAGATTGCGCACTCCATCGCGCACAGCCGGCGCGAGTTCCTCCGTGCCACTACCGGCGCTGCGCTGGCGTTGTCGACCACGCGTGCCGGAGCCGCCGTGGTCCCCACCAGGAAAGTCGTCGTCGTCACGTTCGGAGGCGGCGCGCGCGATCAGGAAACGTTTATGCCGGAGGGCCAGGAAAACATCCCGCTCCTCCTCTCGGAACTCATTCCGCAAGCCACCTTCTTCACGCAGGTGGTCAACCGCGGCATTCTCGGCCACTACGTCGCGACTGCCAGTCTCGCCACCGGCGCCTATGAGACGTTCAACAACTTCGCCGCAGTTGCACCCAGCAATCCGACGGTATTCGAGTACTTTCGCAAAGACCTCAAGCGCCCGGCGAGCGACGCCTGGGTGATCGCCCCGAGCAACGGTTTCAACCGGATCGGAGAAAGCGAGCACCGCTCCTACGGCGTGGGGTTAGGGGCGCGCGTCGTCTTACCGAAGCGCCTGCTTGGTTCCGCCCTCTCGCCTCGCGACGCGCTGCTCTACGACCACCTGCTGCGCGACAACTATGAGACGCCGCTCTATGCTCCAGATATCGGCGGAGACTCGATGCAACTGCATGAGCTCGCCGAAATTCTTAAGTTGTCGGTCAGCGATTTCTCCGCGCATGCGCAATCTCTGGCCAGTCCCGACGAGTTGTCCGTCTACATCGCCCGCCGCTTGATGCAGCAGCTCGCGCCCAGTATGATCTGGATCACGCTGCACGACATCGACGTTGCGCATTCCGGGGCGTTCTCCTTATATATCGATGGCATTCGCCGCTCGGATCGTTTATGCGCGACGCTTTGGCGAACGATTCAGTCGGAGCCGGAGTACGCGGGCAAAACGAACTTGTTTATCCTTCCGGATTTCGGGCGCGATTCGGATGAGGACCCCGGCGGCAACGGCTTCCAGCACCATCGAACGGGAGACGCGCTGTCGCGCACTACGTGGATGCTGGCGCTCGGTCCCGGCATCCGCCAGAACGTGGTGGTCGACCGTCCCGTGCAATCGGTCGATCTGGTTCCAACGCTCGGTGCGCTGCTCGGCTTCGCGTCGCCCTATTCGCAAGGGAAAGCTTTGACGGAGGTGCTGTAGGATGCATCCCGCGGACCTGCAGGCTATCGATTTCGCCGCGTACCCGCCGCACGCCAAGGCGGTCGCGACGCGTGAGATCCAACTGCTGCGGGCGCTGCCGATCGCGTTTTTGCCTCTGTTACTTCGCGAACTGATCGATTATGACTGGAAGTTTCCCGCCGAGCGCGCGGAACTCGATCATCAGTTCTCGTACCTGGATTCAAAGACGGCTGCGGAAGTCAGCAGTTTGATGCGGCCTTTTGCAGAGCTGAAGATTACCGCCGATCTGCTGCAGTTCGATTGGGTGAACGATCCAGTGCAGTTCTCGGAAAAACTCAGCGCGAATCTCTGGGCTTCGCAACAAATGGAAGCCTTCCGCAAAGCTTCGATCGAGTATGTGCATCAGGTCGCACTTGCGCGCCCTGAACCTAAGTTACCCGGCGCGCGCGTATCCATCTTGTTAGTCGGTCAAGGCGTCACAAAGACTAAGTATCCGCTCTTCCGTAAGCTGCGCGAGCATGGTGTCTATTACACTAACGTTGCGCCCGAAGGCGGCTATGCTTCCGCTCTGGAAGTTATAACTAAGCGCGCGCAACAGTACCCCGCGCCGTTTGCTCACTGGTATGTGGAGGGCGGCAAGGCCGATGGGCAGCCGCAGGGTGTATCGGTTGTCTCCTACTCGTCGCTCGAGCCCGCGCGTGCCAAGCTGATCGATAAGATGATCCAGACGATGAAGCCGGGCGGCGGCGGACCGGAACGCCTTCGCACGGATCTGGCGCGCATGCAACCGGCCGAGGTCGGCTTACCCGGCAACGGCGATGACGCCCTGCTCAGCCGCTTCAAACTCGCGCTGTTGACGCAAGGCTCCGGCACGCAGATGTTCAGTACGACCTTCGTGCAATGGACCGCCCGCGAAGTGTTACGCCGCGCACAGCCGCTTACGCTGTTTGCGCGGTTCGCGCCGCGTCAGTCGGAACCCGCGGTGCGTCCGCCGGGTTTGAATCCGGCGGCGACCGATCCGGCGGCTTCATTAGTCGATGCCGATATGGGCGCTTACTACACGTGGATCAATCAACAGCGTTTGAGCGGCGCGGCTGACGCGCGGTTTCTGGTTTGGTTCGAGGAACACCGCGAAGCTTTCAGTTCCGCGCCTTCGCTAGGACGGGGCGAGACGAATGATAAGCCCGTGGCGATCGAAGAGCTAATAACGCGGCTTGCATGAAAGTAAGTGATGAATATAGAAAGCACCGCTCACTTACGTGCGCGGCTCAGTAATTCACCTTGTACGGAGTGATGAAAGGGGACCGTACAGCCCCACTCCGAGCCCGACCGAAAGGGAGGGTTCTCCGCGGTCCGCCGCATTGATCCTATCCGGGCGGAACGGTGTATCTTGGGGTCATTTAAGTAGGCGTCCAGAAAGGTTCACCTGCCGGAATCCACTGAATGGGAACCTCGGGAACGAACGTCTTTAACCACTTAGCGCACTCCTCCATGCCGGGATCCTCGGAAGTAACGTGTCCAAGAATGATCAGCGACTTATTCATCCCGCAAGCCACCGCATCTTTGACGTACTCCACGTTTTCCCACTCTCTAGGCTCTCCAACAACGAGCACATCGACATCGCTGCGCTCCAGAGTCTTCATACCTGACGCCAAAGCGGAATAGCCTGGCTCGAGCGCCACATTCCGCACGCGGGCATTCGGATTGCCAACCACGCGCGTCACGCGGCTCTTTAGCCGGGATTGCATCGCCGAGGCTAAGTCGTTCAAAGAAGTATCGGGCAGTGTAAAGAACTGGCGCCCCTGATAGTTACCGCCGGACGCTGTGCGATCAACCTTCTGATACTGACTCCATCCCAACGTGCTGACGATACCGGTGAGGATACCATCCGGCTCGCGGCGGTGCCAATGATCGTGAAACCGCCAGATGACCAACCCATTCGACTTGATGAAGCGCTGCTTGGCGATATACACCGGATCGTTGTCGAAGCCCGTTGTCTCGTCCAGATGGTTCCAGAAGGTCGGCTCATGCGTGATGACAAGGTTGCTTCCTGAACTCGCAGCCTTCTTCAACACGTCCATCGTGGACATGACGGTCGTACAAATGCCTTTTACCGGCGTGTTCGGATCGCCTGCTTTGAAGGTGTCGACAGTGTTAGCCTGCCAGGCAACGCCTACATGCTGCTGGATCCGCTGGATGACTTCATTAGCCGTTATCGCGGCCGATTGTGCTTCAGCCGGCGCTGCCAGCGAAGCAAGTGATGTTCCGGCAATAACTCCGAACTCACGTCGCGAAAGAGTGTACCTGTTCATATCACCTAGCCTAGTTACTCCGAAGGAACCCGGAAACCGATCTGTCCCACGTTCGCGTCATAAAGGTAGTCAGCGCCCGCCAACACGTTTGGCCCCGTACATCGCCGGTGACGAAAGAGTACTGGAATGCCGGTTGACTTATCTCATCCGCCGGCGGAGCGGATGCGGTTATCGCGATGCCGCCTGGAAACGCGGAATCGCTTGGCAGATTGGGCGGCGCGCTGTCGGCGCTCATCCATAGAATCATGTTGTCTATGCCCGTATCCACTAAGAGCGGCAACATGGTGCTGAAGCCGTCAGCGCTGAAGTCGTCTGTCAAGCTCACGCTTGCGGGCGGTTGCATCCAATCGTTCCCGGACGGGTTGCGATCCAGGGGGATCAACAAGAAGCAATCCGTGTTACTCGGGGTTCGACCTATGTTAATGCCTTGAGTGCTGATGATGTAACCGTGGCCAAGCTGCGCCTCCCGGTAGGCTACATGGAGGAGCGGATTGCTAGCTGGTCCGCCATCGGCTAGTCCGCCGATCCCGAAGCCGATGCCGAGTAGTCCGCCATCGAATCCCGCAGGCTGGTCAACCGCGAAAACCTCGCCGTGAGCAATCGGGTAGTCGCCTGTGCCATCCCACTCCGCCGGCACACCGAGAACAACAGGAACTTTAACCCATTGCCCCCTATATACGTTGCCGCTACTTATGTACCCGAACTCGACGTCCTGGGAGGGATCGAAGTCTTGATAGTTCGGGCCGAGGACTTGCCGGGGCACAAGAATGCCAACCGATCCCGTATCGACCAGAAACGCGTGAGGCGCTCCGCCGCCTAGCGCTGCGCCGACGTGGAAACCAATGGACAAGTTCGAGTCCGAGGTAAAGGGTACTTCGTAGCTGATATCGTTTGCTTGGTCCATGTGCAGCTCCAACACAGCTCATTGTAGTCTCTGCGAATCGCGGCGGGCAACACGAATCGATCCAGCCATTTCGCTGCGCTACGACTAATAACGCCGGCTTGGAGACGAGCTAACGTAGGAAGATGCCGGACACGCGGACGTACATCGTCGCTACAACGCTTACCGCTTCCGTTCTGTTAGCCTCGGCCGCCTCAGCGCAGCAGCGCGGCCCGCTCGATGGGCTGGCTAATTTGAGCGATGCCGTTTCTAACCGTGCCTCGAGTGCGGACCGATCGGGAGGTAATGCCGACTGGATCGCAGTGAAAGCACACTCAACCGCGACGCTGGCGCAGATCGATGGCGCCGGTTCAATCAAACATATCTGGTTCACTATTAACTCGCCCAGTCCTTTTCATCTACGCGAGTTAGTGATCCGAATGTATTGGGACGGCGAGGCCGAACCCAGTGTGGAGGTTCCGATCGGCGACTTCTTCGGCACCGGGTTCGAGTACGAGGATGTCCCCGGCGGCCACCGCGGACAGAAGTATCAGTCGTGGTGGTCTCTTCCTCTCACCGTCCAAGACCGCGCACTGAACTGTTATTTCGACATGCCGTTTGGGTCGGGCGCGCGCATCACGGTCAGTAACGATGGAGGCGAGGATATTCCGAATCTTTACTTCCACATCGATTACCAGCAGTACCCGAACCCGCAAGCCGTCGCGCAGAAAGGCCGTTTTCACGCTCAGTGGAGGCACGCGCTCACTCGTGCCGTACCCGAAGCTGAATCCCACGGCGTTAACATTGACGGCGCGAACAACTATGTGTTCATGGAGGCGGCGGGAAAAGGTCAGTATGTGGGCACAATACTGAATGTATTCGGACGCTCGACAGGATGGTGGGGCGAAGGCGACGATATGTTCTTTGTCGACCGTTCCGAGGGCGGCAAACCGATCCTGGGCACCGGCATGGAGGATTACTTCAACAACGCATGGATGTTTCAGGCGCCGTTTAGTTATCCATTTATCGGATACTCCCAACAAGGCAACCGCGACTGGACCGGGAGCCATACAATGTACCGCTTCCACATCCAGGATCCGATCTACTTCCAGCACTCACTACGCGCCACGATCGAACATGGACACGCAAATGCCAGGGCCGACGAATACACCAGCGTGGCCTTTTGGTATCAAACGGAACCGCATGCCAAGTTTCCGGAGTTACCGCCAGTTCCCGCCCGTCTGCCCACGGCTTTCTGGAGGATAGACAAGATCGATCGTAACCTCCCGAACTAAGTTCCCTTACCCTCTGTCTCGCGTTAGTAAAACGATCCGTTTGTCGAGCCGTCGCAGGCGTAGCTTTAGAGGACGATCCGGCGGACGCAGGTGATATACTTTGCTGGCCTGGTCACCCGGGCTGGAGATAAAAGATGAAAACGCAAACGCTTCTGCTGTCACTCCTCGCACTTTCCGCATGGACGGCTTCCGCTCAAGTGGATATCCCGCTCCTGAATACCACTTTTGATTTAGATCAATTACAGTGCTCGCCCAGCGGTAACTGCGCCACCTACGGTATCTCAGGTTGGTTATCCGGCCCGGAGACTTCTCTGCTTAAGGCATCATCTTCGCAATTTAAAGGTGTCAACGCGGAGGGTCTGTATGTTGCGGCCCTCGGCAACACAAGCGGGACGGGTTCTATCTTGCAAACGCTTGGCGATACGCTTCAGGCCAACACCACTTACATTCTTAAAGTGAAGATTGGCGCGCGTTCGGATTACCCCTTTACCGGATACTCAGCGGGACTTGTAGCTGGGAACGTCACGGTGGCTTCGGGCGACAGTGCAACCCCGGTGGGTGGCGCTTTTGTGATCGAAGAGATCACCTACAACTCTGGAGCCACTCCCGCGCAATTAGGGAAGCCGCTCCAGGTTTTCGTAAAGAGTCTTGGGACCGGGCAGGCTGATGTCGCCGCCGTAATACTTACGGCCACCCCGGACTAAGTCCGGGTTTGTTTGGCTTGCGCCGGGATGCGGAACGTGGCAAGCCGGCGCGCCCTATTGCTGCAGACTTAGCGGAGTAACTGGAGTACCGTCGCTCCAATCGCCCATGTTGATCTGCTCTTGAGAGCCATGGCCCAGACCATAGGAGCACTGCTCGGCGTAGATGGTGCAGTTGAAGAGACCGACGCTTAACTTCCAGGTCACGTTGTAATCACGATCATCGACACCGGAATCGTCGTCGCCCACTCCGTTGGTGTCCGGGAACCAGTGATCGCCTAATTGGGCAGGCGATCCATGAGAATCCGTAATCACCTCCAGGAAATCTCGCTTATCGGTCGGAATAACATTCTCGATCGAACTCCAGATGGCCAGCGCCGTGGGTATATCCATCGTATCTTCGTCGGCATCTACCAGCACCACACTTATTGTAGGACTGATATTTGAGAAGTTGGTGGATAAGGTACCGTTATATCCTATGCCGGGAGTAAATGCGGCGATCGCTCGCGGAAGCGGTACGCCTAATACGGGAGTTACCGTGAGCTGCTGCGCGACGGCGAACGACTCAACAGCGCCCATCGAATGCCCGGCAAATAGCGTTTGCATCCCAAACTTATCTACTGTAGGCGGAATCAGACCATCGGTCCCGTACTTCAGGAGAACCAGTGCGGCTTCCCAGGAGCGGAGAATACTGGCCGTGAACTCGGCCGGCTCCAAGGTGTAATCGTAATAGGGGTAGACGACCGTGTAACCCTTCTTAACGAGGTGCTGAAGCCAGTAAATATAGTTGTTCGGGCTGTCGCCAGCCGGATATCCTTCGATTGTCAGAAAGTAGCCATGTAGGAACATCACAACTGGAAAGGAACCGGGGAGAGTCGCACCGTTCGGCTGGTAAATCATGAATTCCGAATACGGCGCTCGATCCAGGCTGGAATAATACGGCCCGTAAGTAGTCACCGAGCTGTAAGGATATACGCTGCCGCCCGGTCCTGTAATCGGCTGACCCGGTGGCGTGGGGGTTTGAGCGAACGCGTGTACGGCTGGAATTGCGAGCAGTACGAAGACTCGCAGAAGGGTGGAAGGGTTAGGCATACTGGAGTGTGTATATTCTACCTGAAGCCGTGCCTTATGTATAGCTAACGGGCGGGGTGGCGGCGAGTCTTAGCTTTAGCACATAAGTTGTGTTTCGCCTGAAGAGTATCCCCGGGCGTTGGCAAGATAGAACCTGTCGAGGACGCGGTGCCGATAGCCGCAGTAAGCAACCCTTGCGGTGGTGCGTCCTTAAATTGAGTGCTGAAAGGCTTCAGCAGGTAGGTATTCGGGCCACATAACAACCCGTGATGCTACGGGCATCGCAGTCCGCCCCCGCCGAACATGAGTCTCTCCAGCCTGTGACAGGGCGCGCGCTGTATCGCACGTTCGACTTCCAGACAGGCTGACGGGCCCTGTTTTGTATTCTGTCACCGCTGGATCGAAGCCCGAATGTGTGACCCGAAAGTTTGAAAACCGGCCTCGCTCTGCGGGCTTGCGGGCAATAAGAATTCGGACACGCGCACGTCCTCGCAGGCATTCCGGACAGCTCCGGCAAAACAATGAAAGTGAAAGGGTTGCGGCCCACAGCCCGGAATTTCGGGCCGTAGAGTGCGCTTCGATCGGGGCCGCCCAAAAGCCCCCGGCCGTAATATTTTTGCGCGGAAGCCAAGATTTTACTGGTAAATTGTTTGCGGTTTGTTTAACAATAGAAGACTCGCCGTACTACAATCTCGCGGCAGTCTTGCCGCCCCTGTAAGGAGAATCGCGATCCGTGATGCAGAGAAGACCCGTCGTCCCGACCCTGGTGTTCGCGATGATCATTACGGGGTGTTTGGCGTTACCGGCCTTCGGCGAGGATTGGCCGATGTTCGGGCAAAATTCAGCTAATACAGCTGGCACGCATACGGCGAACGCGAGTCTGTCGCCCCAACAAATCAGCGGGCTGACACTCAAGTGGAAATTTACGACGGGCGGGGACGTATCGGCGCGAGCCGCTGTGGTCGATAAGGTGGTCTTCTTCCCGGACTGGGCAGGGAATCTGTATGCCTTGAGCGCGGCGAACGGAAATCTGATCTGGTCGCATCAACTCTCGGACTATGGTCTTGCCGCCGGCACGGTCGCGCGCACGAGCCCCGCGATTGCGGGCGGGCTTCTCTATATAGGCACGCAATATGTTGCTCCACCGGCAGGCTCCACGGTACAGCCGCCCACCGGTTGGCTGTTGGCGATTAATGCGAGGACGGGCGCCCTGGTCTGGAAGGTTCAGCCGGATACTTCGAATCCCTTTCCTGTCATCACGTCATCGTTGACTGTCGCGGGGAACGTGGTGTACGTGGGGATGACTTCGAATGAGGAGTACGCATCGAGGAACCCCTCCTATGTCTGCTGCTCGACGCGAGGCAGCGTGGTGGCCGTGAACGCGCTTACCGGCGCGGTGCTGTGGCAGCAGTTCACCGTTCCCGCGGGCTACACCGGAGGCGGTGTGTGGGGCGGCAATCCGGTTGTAGACACAAACCGCGGAACCGTATTTGTGGGCACGGGGAATAACTACAGTATTCCTACCGATCTGGCGTACCTGTCGTGCGTGGCGGCGGGCGGTACAGATGCCGCGTGCCTTTCACCAGAGGACCATGCGGATTCCATTGTGGCGCTCGACATGACCACCGGTGCTGTCAAATGGGCAACACGTTTAATGGGCTGGAACCAGTCCGGCGTGTTAAACGGCCAAGATTTCTGGAACTATGCCTGTGTTGTGAATCCTTATACCGAGTGTCCCGTACCCACGGGTCCCGACTACGACTTCGGCTCCGCTCCGAATGAAGTGACGTATGGGGGAAGCAGCGGATCCCAAACGATTATCGGCGCGGGACAGAAGAGCGGGATTTACTACGCGCTGGATCCGGACACCGGCGAGGAACTCTGGCACACGCAGGTCGGTCCGGGATCGACGCTGGGTGGGTTGATGTGGGGCTCGGCTTCGGATGCCCATCGCATCTATGTTGCGGTGTCTAACTACCACGGTGAGGCTTATGCCGCCGGAAATGCGGGTTCATGGGCCGCGCTCAATCCCGCGACGGGAGCGATCTTGTGGCAGGTAGCCGACCCCAATCTCGCGTGTGATATGGCCCCGGTGACAGTTGTCGATGGGGCGGTACTTGTAGCATCCATGGCGGACGGAGCAAGTGCTCCGACGATGTTTGCGCTCAACGCAGCCACGGGGGCGATTGCCTGGAGTTTCGCGGCTGGATCGTCGGTCATTGCGGGCGCCTCGGTGTCGGGAGGAATGGTTTTCTGGGGCTCCGGTTATGCCCATCTGGCAATCGCCGGCTTTACGGGCAATAATCAGTTCTACGCGTTCGGGAAGTAGCGTCGTTTGAGTTAGCCGCCCTTAGGGTCGCGCCTACGGATCTAGGTTGCGATAGGCAATAATTCCAAGCTCAGAGTCGGGAGATGCACCCGAAAGTCCGGGTTTTTTTGAGACTAAAACCCAGGTCTGAAGTCTGCATCGCAATCTGTCCCTGTTACATTAGGAGTTTATATGCCAAAGTCACTGTTGAAGTGTCCGTTCTGTTCGAAAACCTCCTCCCACGGAGCAGGTCTAGCCTCGCACATCAGGAGTGCTCACCCTGAGGAACATGCGAGCGCCGGGAGTCCGTTTGAGGCTCCGGTGAGACCAAACGCGCCAGACCCCAGTCCGGTAACGCTGGCCACCTCCCTGATTAAAGGGGGAGCCGATTCAACGCGGGATCTTCTGGGCAAAGCCTATGCCCAACTGACCCAACGCAAACGCGTGATAGAGGAACAGTTGAGCCGCTTTGATGATTTAAAGATAGAGTTGGAGACGATCGATGCGCAAGTGGAATCGCTGAAAGGCACGGTCACGCTGTTCGGGATTACCGAACAACCGGCCGGTTCACCCGAGTCGGGAGAAGCCGTCGTCCTTGAGTTGGAGACGCCGGTTGCAACATCCGCAGACGCCGAGGGATTGGAGTTCACGGGCAACAAGAGAGATTTCGTAACTGCCATTGTCAAGTCGCGGGGTTCCGAGGGAATCACGCCCAGGGAGATCGAGAGGATCTTTTCCGACCGGAAGATCGAGAAAGGGCGAAATCTGATTTATAACGCGCTGAGCTTGCTCGTGAAACAAGGGCGAATGAAGCGCGATGGCGGCAGGTACACAATCGCCGGCGCGAGGCAGTCCGCTGTGCATAAAACCAGAGGGGCCGGGAAGCGCGAAAAGGCGCCCTCCGCGTCTACCGCACGCCGGAGTGGCGGCTTGACTCCCGAGGGACGCCAGAAACTTGCTGAGGCGATGAAGAAGAGATGGGCCGCGAAGCGGGCAGCGGCGCAAACAAGAAGGGGTCCCGGCAGGCCGCGGAAAGTGGTTGCCTAGCCGCCCTTTCTAATTGGTGCGCCCGGCACGACTCGAACGTGCGACCTTTTGGTTCGTAGCCAAACGCTCTATCCAACTGAGCTACGGGCGCGAGGAGGGACTTCGACCCCAGAATAACATGCCCTAGCGGGCGGCCGAAGCGGTCGTGCCCGCGGTCGCCGGCGCAGCGCTGCCCGGCGCCCGGTCGTTCCGGTAGACCACACCGTCCTTCATCACGAACAGCACGCGTTCGGTCGCGGTTATGTCGTTGGTCGGGTCGCCCGGAACCGCCACCACATCCGCCAACTTGCCCTTCTCTAGCGAGCCGATCTGCGAGGCCATCCCCAACAGATCGGCGTCCACGCTCGTCGCCGCCCGAAGCGCATCCAGCGGCTTCATCCCGAGCCCGGTCATTAACGCGAACTCATGCGCATTGCGTCCATGCGGATACACCGCGGCATCCGTTCCGAACCCTATGATTACGCCCAATTCAAGCGCGCGCTGGAAGGTATGATTCAGGCTGGCAATCGCCGCCCGAGCCTTGGCTGCTATCTGTGGCGGATAGTAAGCGCCATGCTCCAGACGCTCTCCCAACCACCACGGCGCCATCAACGTCGGGATGTAACGAGTCCCCCGGGCCTTCATCATCTGCAGGGCTTCCTCATCCAGAAATGACCCATGCTCAATAGAATCGATCCCCGCCCGGATAGCCCTCTTCGCGCCGGTCGCCCCGTGCGCGTGCGCCGCGGTCTTCCTGCCGAGCGCGTGAGCCTCATCCACCAGCGCGTTCAACTCCTCTTGGGTCAATTGGGGGCTATCGACCGCGTCCGCCATACTCAGCACCCCGCCCGTCGCGCAAGTCTTGATAACATCCGCGCCATACTTCACGGCCAGCCTTACGGCCCGCCGCGCTTCATCCGGACCGTTGATCACGCCGTCCGTCGGATCAGTCTCTCTTCCGAACAATCCGGCGCGAAAGCCGGTCGTATCGCAATGCCCCCCAGTCGCGCCGATCGCATGGACGCATACCAGCATGCGTGGACCGATGATCTTACCGCTTCGGACCGCGTTGCGCAGACCGACATCCATATAGTCTTCGGAACCTACATCGCGAACCGTGGTGAAGCCCGCCAGCAGAGTTACCCGAAGATTCGGAACGGCGTCGAGTGTCATCTCTGAAACCGGTTTCTGCAGGGTATCCAGCTCGCCCTGGTTCCAATCGTCGGTGTATTGCATTGATAAGTGCGTGTGCGCGTCGATGAAGCCGGGTAGCAAGGTGGCGTCACCCAACTCGTAAGTTACGGCATCGGGAGGCACGGCGGCACCCGTGCCGACGCCCAGGATTTTGCCCTCGGCGATCACTACCATCCCCGGACGAACGAGTGCGTTTGCCTTGCCGTCGAACAGGCGCGCGGCTTTCAGGACAATGGGTGGCTCCGCCGGGACGCACATAGCGGTGAGCACCAGCGCCGCCAAAGTTCGATTGAGTTGTGGCAAGCGTCCATCATAGTGGAATCGGGTTGGGGAGTAAACTACCAAGGTGATTTAGCTATGCGGTTCTTGATTCTTCTCCTCGCGAGTTATTCGTGGGCTCAATCGACCGCTACTCAGCCGCCGGCTAAGAAGAAAACTCCCGCGACTCCTAAAGAACTCGGCGCCGAACTGGTGAATTCCGCCTTCGACACGGCGGGCTCGGCTTCGGCCGGAGCGCAACCATATCTACTCTGGCGCATAGCCGATGTCCTCGCTGCGATCGACAGCCGGAAAGCTCTGGACGCGCTGAATCAGGCGTTCGCCGACGCCGCCATTCTGGGCGAGAACAGCGCCAGCCTCCAAAGTATGGTGGCGCGATCGGCGGCTGAACTCGATCTGCCTCGAACCGTAGAAATGCTGCGCACCATCACGGTTCCTTACGGATCCTATGACCCGCGCGAGAGCGCGATCGGCCAGGTGGTCGGACAGCGAATCGCTAAGAACCAGATCAATGCGGCCGTCGATCTCTTGAACCTCCTCGGTGGTAACGGGCCTTATCCGTATGCCGCGGTCGGCAGCATTCTGGCGGCAGTTCCCAACGAAGACGATCCACGCCGTCTGCTCGCTTTTGGCGGCGCGCTCACCGGTTATCAGGCGCATCCCGGCGAAGGCTTCGGCAGACTGCTGACTAACTACTGGGAGAAGCTACCGCGCCCTATAGTCACCCATGCTCTCGACGTGATCGTGGAAACGGTCACATCCTATAAAGACGAAGATAGCCACGTGTCGATTACCTATATTGGCGCGAAGGGTCAGGCGACTCTAAGTACCGACCGCGATGCTCAACTGTTTCAAATCCTCGTGCCGCTTCAGGCCTGCGAGCCGGAGAAGGTGAAGGACTTGTTCGATAAGTATCCCGATTTCAAAACGGCCGCTCAATTGTTTCCCAACGGAAATAACTGGAAAGACATAACCGGTATGAGTATGTCAATGAAGAGCGGTTCAACCAACGCGGCGCCGAATCCGGCGAGCGATTTTGCCGCGAACAGCCGGCTTGTCAGTCAGGCGGTTGAGACGGCGTCCAAAGACCTGCCGGCTGGAATCGACCTGGCAAAAAATATCCAGAACCCTGAGTACCGAGGCGAAGCGCTGCGCCAGATTGCCGCCGCGCGCGCGGATTCCAACCCATCGACTGCGCATGATCTGCTCGAAAAAGCCGTAGCGGCGTTCGTCGCCACGCCGGACGGCCGCAGCCTTGACGGGTCAAGTCAGTACTTACTCACGGCCTTCGGCACTGCCCGTAAGTTAAAAGACGATGACCTCGCGCGCGAAATTGTTGACCGCACCCTCGACCTCGCCGCCCGTCTGTACAAGGTCGATTCCGATTCGGACGATCCGAACCTCGCGCCCGTCGACTTCTGGCCGTCGCTGCACATCTATCGCGAAGCTATGCGTAGCGCGGTGATTCTGGAACAGATGAAGGCGCCGGCGCGTTTGCAGACGATTCGGAATACCGACGTGTTCCTGTTCTGCCAGGTCGCCATGGCCGCCGCGCTGCTGGACCGTTATCAGGACTACTCGACAAGCGTCCAGCACGCGGCGAAGAACTAACGACCTTGCTTCAAAACTGGCCGGCGATATAACTGTGCAGCTGCTCGATGGTCTTCTCGTGCGACGTGATCACCCACTTCACGCAATCGCCGATAGAAACAATCCCGAGCGCTCTCCCGCTGCGATTGAGCACCGGCAGATGGCGCACGCGATGCTGCGTCATGGTGCGCATCGCTTCGTCCACCGAGCAGTCGGCCGTCACCGTGATCGGCGGCGACACCATAATCTCGCCCACGGTCGTGGTTCGCGAAGAACGTCCCATGAGGATGATCTTGCGGGCATAATCGCGTTCCGACAACAGGCCCACGATTTCGCCTCCATGCTCCACCAGGAGTGCCCCGATCTCTTTGTCCGCCATCAATTCAAGCGCTTCATACACAGTCGCGCCGGGAGCGATTGACCACACCGGGCCATCCTTTCCCTTCAAAATACCGGAAATAGGGTCGCGTACTTCCATCTTGTTTTTAGCTCCTTTAGATCGCCCGATCGCCCACCGTGCGTGCAAGTATACGTAAGAATTCACTTCGTTACAACCGGGTTGCATGAAAAAATCGTCGATTTGCATGCAAAAATACCAGCGAGCCCCCGAGCTGCGTGTTCGAGTGTCTCGGAAAGGGCCGGATGCGGGTTGGAGTAATGCGCAATCGTCGGTTGTCGCCCGCGGCAACGAAGCCGGTGAATGCCTGGACTGATGCAAGCGTTCCGGCGCCGGACTCGGAACTCCTTGCTTTGGCCGCTTCGTAAACCGAGGGTCGATCGAGCCATCTGCTCCAAGCTCCTGCCGTGGGCGGGTTTCTCCACCCACGGCATGGCTCCCTCGAAAATGACCCCAACATGCACCGTTCCACCCGGATTGGGTGAACGCGGCGGGCAGTGGAGGACCCTCCCTTTCGGTCGGGCTCGGAGTGGGGCTGTACGGCTCCCTCGACAGGGTCATGCCGACTTAGTACTCTAAGGCGGCTCGTCGCTCTTAATAAGCGGCGGTGTGATAGTACAGTTCCCCGACGCCACTACCGGCCTGATGTACTTCCAGGATCGTCGGTCCGGCAACGGCAATCCGCGGAGCCTCCCCGCTGTCGTAATTAAAAGCGGAGGCCGCGAATCCCACGGTTCCGTCCGATTGCAGACCTCCCGTGTGGTAATAGAGTGAGCCGAGACCAGTTGTGCTTTGATGCACTTCCACAATCGTAGGTCCGGACGCTGCGACGGCCGGCAGCATGCCGTCGTCATAGTTGAAAGCGCTGCCCGCCCAAATCACATTACGGTTGGCGTGGATTTCGCCCGCGTGATAGTAGAGCGGTCCCACCCCAGTGCCGGCCTGATGGACTTCCAGTATGGTTGAACCAGCTACCGCAACCGCGGGAGAGAGTCCGTTGTCGTAGGGGAACGAGGAAGCGGCCCAGTTCACACCTCCGCCGGTCTGAATTTCGCCCGCGTGATAGTAGAGCGGTCCCACTCCAGTGGTCGATTGATGAACTTCTACGATGGTTTGTCCCGCGACGGCTACCGATGGACTTACTCCGGTATCGTACGAGAAGGCCGAAGCCGCCCAGGTTACCGTTCCTCCGGCATTGATTTCGCCGAGATGATAGTACAGCGGTCCGACGCCGGTTCCGGCCTGATGTACTTCGATGATTTTGTTGCCGCTGATGGCGATGGAAGGGGCAAGTCCGGTATCGTACGGGAATGACGAAGCGGCCCAAACGACTGTGCCGTCTTCTTGAATCTTTCCGGTGTGATAGTAGAGGGCCCCTACATCCGTGGTGGATTGATGGACTTCCACGATGATCGGTCCCGAGACCGCCACCGAAGGTGCTTCTCCATCGTCATATGGAAAGGCGCTAGCTGCCCACACAAATTGCGGCTGACCCTGCGCCTGTAGTCCTTGGCTTGTGCCAAGGGCGCCTAACGTTACTGCGATAACCGTGCTGAATAAGTGGAGCGCGGGCCTTCTGGTCCGGGATAAACTTATTCTTGTCGAATGTTTCATTTACTATCTCCTTTAAGTGCAGTTTTAACTGCCTTACCGAAGTTAAGAGAGGAGGCCCTATTCACACAAGCCGCGTATTTGTGCAGGGGGCTGCGATCGGCTTACCTTTCTGCCTAACTCCCGGCGCGGCAACATTGGAGTTGACAACCAACGGGGTCGCCTCGCGGCTGTCAGCGTAGCTGGGAAATAGAGCGTAACCGGGAACCCTCCGGAGATACACTGGGCAGACTGGAGGGATTGTGGTTTGGCGCCCCGGTTTGCTGATGTCCGTCGCGGCGGCACTTGTTCTTAAGGGCCAGGTTCTTAAGGGGGACGTACTGCCGATCCGCGCCTACTCCGCGGCGGATGGCTTGGCCGCCGACCGCGTGACCTGCTCTTTACCCGATACCCGCGGCTTCCTTTGGTTTTGTACGCCTGAAGGACTTTCCCGATTCGACGGTTACCGCTTCGTCA
>NZ_CAJCHS010000041.1 GCF_903970205.1 Nevskia soli
TCGGAGTAAGTTCCGAGCGCGTCGGCGCGGCCATATTCCACAGTGACCGGTTCCGCCCACGCATAGATCATATAGTCGCCCGGCGCCAGGCCGTTGATGACCGGAACACGATCGGTCGCCCAGGTATTGGGCGGCCGCACGGTTGCCTCCGCTACGACTCGCATTTCACTTCCGTTCTGTTGCAGCACCGTTAGACGGGCGGGAACGCGCGGTCCGGAGTCCGGCCACTGCACACTCGTGGTGATGCTCGCGCCGCGGGGACTGACCGTGACATCGACCGGCGGCGATCCCGGTCCCGTAATCACCAGCCCACGCATCACATCCGTTCCAGACTGCGTGGCCGATTGCACGTACCACGTCGTACTTGGGGGCGCCAGTAGTTGATAGCGGTAAGGCGGCAGCACTTCGGCAATCTGGAACGAACCGTCGGCTCCGACTGTTGCGCTCGCTCCGCCGAAAGCGGAATCGACGCCGACGAACTCCAGAGCTTTGGAGACATCGCCGTCGCCGACCGGGTGCAGTTTGCCGCTCAGCGAGGGCGGTGCGTCGAAGGCTACCGTAACTCCGGTTAAGTCGTCATCGCCGACTGTAATGGGTTGGTAGCCGGACCGAACGTGCTGCTGGTCCGTTCGACTTTGCGCCCTCAGTATGTAATTGCCGGCGGGCACACCGTCCAGAGTAAAACCTTCGGCTTCCGAACGCGTGGGATGTGTCTGCTGCACTACGGGAGACGTCGAATCGGCCGCAGGCATCAGTTCTATATTCGCTCCGACGGGAGCGTGACCAGTAACTTTGTGGCCATCCACCAGACTTAGTGAGATGTTAGCGTTGGATTGCGACCCAGGAGTTACCTGGAGGGTAGTCGCGCCCTCTATCGCGGCGGCGTTCGGATAGAAAGTAGGAACATAAGTCAGCCCGTCCTCACGCTCGTCAGCCGTTGCTTCGGCAATAGCTGCAATTACACACTCGCCGGGACCTAACCCTGCCATGCGGTAGATACCGCGATCGTCCGTTGTGGCGTTCTCGCGCCGGCGATAGCGCTTGTGTCCGCGAACGATTTCAGGACGCAGCATCACGACGTAAGCGGCGGCTAGCGGTTCGCCATCATCGCCGGTTACCGTTCCCGTTACAACCGCCTGGGGAAGCAGCTTCAGGGTGTAGCGCGAGGGTTGTGTTCCGCTGGCGAGAATCACATCACGCGCCGAATCCACCCCTTGCGCGTAGCCCGTCTTGGCGGCGGTCAGCGCGTAGACCCCTATACTTACGTGACGGAAGACAAAGGTCCCGGAACTGTCGGTTCTGCCGGTGCGGATCGGCCCGGCGGGATTCTGCGGTTCGAGTGAGATCTCCGCGCGGCCGATGGGCGCGGCCGAGACGCTGTCAACCACTTGCGCCGTGATATCGACAACGTCCGCACCCGTGACCGGGTTGGGTAGTTGCTGCGCGAACAGAGCAGCCGCGCCGCATAGACATCCGGCGATCGCAAAGATCGCCTTTCCGGTCAAACGCATCCAACTCCAGTTTAGGCGATAGGCAGCCGGTGGCTTTACGTCGTAGGGACCGGCTCAGGATTCACCATGGACGGCAGGGCACGCGGCCCGGTCTTGCGTCCGAACAGCGCGGTGAACCTTTCCAGATACAGGTAAATCACCGGAGTGATATAGAGCGTCAATAACTGGGAGACTACCAGGCCGCCGACGACCGCCAGTCCGAGCGGACGCCTGGCCTCGCCGCCGGCGCCGTAGCCGAACGCGATGGGGAGCGTTCCCAGCAGCGCGGCCATCGTTGTCATCATGATCGGGCGGAAGCGCTGGATGCAACCCTCGAAGATAGCTTCCTCGGGCGACTTACCTTCGCGCTGCGCCATGATCGCGAAATCGATCATCATGATAGCGTTCTTCTTCACGATGCCGATTAGTAGAACGATGCCGACGAAAGAGTAGAGATTCAAGTCCTCGTGGAACAGCAACAGGGTGATCAGAGCGCCAAGGCCGGCGGACGGGAGACCGGACAGAATTGTGATGGGGTGGATGAAGCTTTCATAGAGTACGCCGAGTACGAGATAGATCACCAGGATGGCGATGAGTAACAACATGCCGAGGCCGCGGAGCGAATTCTGGAAGGCTTCGGCCGTGCCCTGGAAGGAGAAGTTCATCGTCTCGGGCAAGCCCATCTCATGAGCCATTTCGGAGATTTCGGCCGTCGCTTTACTCAACGAAACACCGGGTTTGGCGTTGAATTCGAAATCGACAGATGGTAGCTGCCCGATGTGATTCACGCTTAGCGGCGCGACGCCTTGAACCAACTTAGTTACGGCCGAAAGCGGAATCATCTTGTTGTTACTTGACCGGACATAGAGCTTCGACAGCGCGTCGGGGTCGCGTTGATACTGCGACGGGACTTCAAGAATCACGTCGTACTCATTCTCCGAGGATTGAATAGACGAGACCTTGCGGTTGCCGTAGGCGTCGTAAAGAGTATTGGCAATTTGTTCCGGAGTAACTCCGAGCGCGAGTGCGCGGTCGCGATCGATATCGACATTGACGCGCGGGCTGCTTAGCTTCAGATCGGTATAGACTTCGGAGACGTCGGGGAGCGTGCGGAGGCGGGCTTCGAACTTCGGCGCCCACTTATAGAGAAGATCCGTATCCGCGTCCTGAAGCGCGAGTGAATACTGATAATGCGATTCGTTCTGCCCGAGAGTCAAGAGCGCGGGAACCTGTAAAAACGCGATAATACCGGGTATTTGGGCGAACTTCGCCTGCAGGTCGGCGATGATCGCCGGCGCCTTCGGGCGATGCGGATCGTCTTTCAGGTGCATGAACATGAAGCCTTGGTTCTGCCCCGCGAAACCGCCCGTTCCGCTGCCCCAACCTTCGATCCACTTATCGTTTTGGATGATATCGGTGACCTGCTGTTGCAGTTTCAACATCTCGTCAAAGGATGTATCCTGCGAGGCTTCCGTCCCGCCGAAGATGATTCCGGTGTCGACCGTCGGGAGGAAGCTCTTCGGCATGATGATGAACATATACACCGTCAGGGCGGTTAGCGCGAGGCTACCCATCAGAGTCACAAAGCGGAGGCGCAATGCAACTTGCAGCGTCCTCCGGTAGATATTGTTCATCCAGACGAAGAAGTGTTCCGACCATTGGTAGAAACGGCTGCGCTCATGCGATTCATGCCGGAGGAAACGGCTGCATAGCATGGGCGTCAGCGTTAAGGAGATCAAGCCGGACACTAATACGGCGACCGCGATGGTGATCGAGAATTCGCGCAAGAGCCGGCCTAGAATCCCGCCGAGGAATAGAACCGGGATGAAGACCGCGACCAGCGAGATGGTCATCGAGATGATCGTGAATCCCACTTCGCGAGCGCCCTCATAGGCCGCCTGGAGCCGCGGCTTGCCCATTTCCATGTGCCGGACAATGTTCTCGAGCATCACGATCGCATCGTCCACCACAAAGCCGACGGACAGCGTCATGGCCATCATGGAAAGGGTGTCGATGGTGAAGCCGAGTAGCTTCATCACCGCGAAGGTTCCGAGGAGCGACAGGGGAACGGCAAGACTTGGAATCAGGGTCGCCGAGAAGTTCCGCAGGAAGAAGAAGATGACGAAGATAACCAGCGCGATGGTGAGCAACAAGGTAAACTTCACATCGCGGATAGAGTCCCGAATGTTCTCCGAAGCGTCGAACTCGACGTGAAGCTCGATCCCGGCGGGCATCGAAGACCTCAAATTGGGTAGCAGCTTCTTGATACCTTCGACAACCTGAACCGTGTTCGTCCCCGGCTGCTTACTTACCGCCAGAATCATGGCGACCTTGTTATTGACCCAAAACACGCTGCGATTCTGAGTAACGCTATCCTGCACGTCCGCTAAGTCCTCCAGCCGCACCGGGCTGCCGTTGCGATAGGAGACGATCATGGGCCGGAACTGGCCGGCCGTGCTCAACTGACTATCGGACTGCACGGTGAACGCTTTGGTAAATCCATAGAGCGAGCCGGCGGGAAGGTTCACGTTGGCGTGCGAGACAGCGTCGCGAATCTCTTCAAGTCCCACCTGGCGGGAAGCCAGCTTATTAGGATCCGCCTGAATCCGCACCGCGTACTGTTTCGATCCGTAGACGTTGACGGTGGATACACCGCTGACCATGGAGATGCGGCGTCCTAACAGCGTCTCCGCATATTCATCCAGCGCCGATTCGCTCATGGTTGGGGACGACATGCTGAGGAAAACGACCGGACGCGAAGCCGGATTGGTCTTGGTATACGAGGGCGGCGCCGGCATGTTCGTGGGCAGATCGCCGCCGGCGCGCGAAATGGCGGCCTGGACATCCTGCGCGGCCGCGTCGATCGAGCGGCTCAACTCGAATTGCAGCGTGATGGTGGTGGACCCCAGCGAACTGGAAGAGGACATACTCTCCAGGCCGGCAATACTCGAGAACGATTTCTCCAGCGGGGTGGCAACCGAGGAAGCCATGATATCGGGGTTCGCGCCGGGAAGGCTCGCCGACACGTTGATGGTCGGATACTCGACGTTGGGAAGGTCGCTAACCGGGAGGGTGAAGTAACTAAGTAAGCCGAAGCCGAGAATGGCGGCCATCAGCAGCGTCGTCGTAACGGCGCGGCGAATGAAGAAATCAGTGATACCCATAAGTAACTTTCTAAGTGGCGCTGCCCGAGAGTAGACGGACATGCGCGCCGGGCGCGAGCTGCATCTGCCCTTCGGAGATGACCATCTCACCGGCGTTGACTCCGTTCCCGAGGACCGCCTGCTCCTGTGAACCCTGCCCTGGCGCGGTGTAGTCGCGAAGGACTTGCACGGTTCGCATGGCCGCCGACTGATCGGCCGGGTTCATGACCCATACATACTGACCTTGCGGACCATTCTGGATGGATCGGGCGGGAACTAACACGCGGCCGCGCTCCAGGTCCAGTTGCGTGTTGACATTGACGAACTGACCCGGCCACAGCGCGCGCTCGGTGTTGGGGAACTCGGCTTTCAGCTTGATAGTGCCGGTGGTGGAATCGACCGTGTTGTCGATGAACCGCAGCGTTCCGGTGACCGAAATTCCTCCCGCGGTCAGGGCCGAAACTTGCAGCGGGCGCTCGCTGTTGTACTTGCGAACTAACGGCAGCAGGTTCTCCGGAACGGTGAAGGTGACATAGATCGGCGTGACTTGCAGCAGCGACACGAGCGTCGTGTCGTTCTCCTTGACGACATTCCCGGCTTTGACCTGAACGGCTCCCGCGCGTCCGGAGATGGGGGCGTACACGCGGCAGTAACTCAGCGACAACTGCGTTTCCGCGAGGCGGGCCTTGTCGGCGTCTTCGGATGCCTTGGCGCTCTGCAGCGCGGCTTGATCGGCATCGATGGAAGCACGGGCGCCTTGGGCGTTCATGACGGCTTGGTCGGTCTGCTCGCGGGATAAGATGCCCTGCTTCAACAAAGCAGTGCTCCGCTGGGCGACCGATTCGTAATTGGTCTCCGTCGCCTTATCCTTGTCGATCGTCGCGGCGGCCTGCCGTTCACTCGCAACATCTTTAGCGACATCGGCCTGAAGTTCGGCGATCTGGCGGCGGTACGACTCGGGATCGAGCTCGAACAGCAACTCGCCCTTGTTGACGTTCTGGCCTTCCTCGAACGCGACGCGAAGGATGGGTGCCGTGACGCGCGCCTTGACGTCGACCGAGGAATAGGCCTCGACGTTGCCGATAGCCGAGGCGGTTAGGGGAACATCGGCTGCCTGGGCGCGGACGGCGCGGACGGCGACAGGCGGCATGGCCGGCGGGCCGGCATTCGCGCTGACGGAATTTCGCGAGCAACCGGCCGAGAGAAGGATCACAGCCGTAATCAAGAGCAGAGAATTACGATTCACAGGGGTTCAGAACCTTTGCTGAGGGGCTCGTTCTATGGTCACACATCACGCTCAACCAGGCGATCAACCAGGCGGTCAGCCAGCCCCTTCCGTTCTTGGACGTGTGAAGGTGAAAAACGTTAATGGATTGTGGATTGGAATGTGAGGGACTTTGGGCGTGGTTTGGGTTCGGTCGGGGGGCGGGTGGTTGCGCGGGTCGATTTCTGAGGTTCGCCGGGTTCAAATCCGGGTTTGCCAGGTTCAAAAGTCGGTTTTCCAGGTCAGATTTGGGTTTTCCGGGTTCGTTATTTTTGGGATTTGTGTTTGTTTTCAATTACTTCCCAGGTTCGTTTTGTCATTTTTTCGTGTTTTGGTGTTTGCGGCCGCTGGCGCGTCGTTTTGCGGTGGTTGTCGGGCTCCTCGGCCAAGCTATAACACGGTTTTTGGGGGCTGGAGGGGGATTTGGCTGCAAGTTGTTGGATCGAGCGGCGAAATTAGTTCGAACGTTTGGCGACTGACATGTGTTGGTCTCGATGCTCGGCGCGCTCTCTCAGCAGCGTTGCGCACTGCCGGCGCCTGGGAGAAGCGTCGAAGTATGCGCACGTTCCATGCTGGTCGCTGGTTCTTAAGTGCAATCCGGTATCGCTGTTCGCTCGAGAAAGTCGCACACGCCAAGAGCCGCTTACGTTCCGTCATTTAGATTCGTGCGACGTAAGCTGCGCAGCTGAATACGCGGTAAATACGGGCTCGTTGCTTTGAATAAAACATTCCTCGCTCTTCTGTTTCGGAAGATATAATGAAGAAGTAAGGAAATAGGACACGATAAAACCGGCGACCCCGCTTCAGTCGATTGTTGACCCTTTTGTAAGAGGTGTTGGTGGAGAACTGGTCTCAGATCTTATCGGCCCGGGCAATCTTCCCGCGAACGCGGACTATCTATTTAGACGCCATAACATCATTGCTGAGCTGAAGGGCCTACAGGCACAAAGCTTTGGAGAGGCTTTCCTGCGCAAGATGGGCGATCTCGCTACACGCTGGCAAAACGCGGGGCAAATTATGGTCTACGGCGCGGGCCGAATCGATAGCAGCGGGCTGAGACCGGAGTGCCGTGAAGAGATGTTCAATCTGATGACCGGGCCCCTTCAGAAGAACGTCGTGGCTGCAGCGAACCGGCAAATCGGGGAAACGAAAAAGCTGCTCGGCCTTCCTGGTGCTAAAGGGCTGCTTTGGGTTGCGAGCGATGGAAATCAGGATCTGCGGCCCAACATTGTCTGGTATTTGCTACGCCGAATCCTCGCGAAAAAGCACAGCGACGGCAGCCCGCAATATTCCCATATCGACGGCGTGGCTTACTTTAGCCCACGCATGTTAGCGGAAGCGCCGGGAGTGCCCTATCCCGTCGTTTTCTGGCTCAGCGGCGCGCGCGAAAAGGACCACCGGGAGATGCTTGATTTACAAAGTCTTTTGCAGGGCGCCTGGCCGACCTATGTCTCGCGCATTTCGGGTGTCCCAGTTCACGCAGTCAGCGGCATGACCGTTGTCCCCGAGAGATTACGGTTTCGCGGGATCGCTGACGCGATGCCACGCGTTGTGATTGGCAAACGGCGAAACGGTTAACCTCTGCCTCGACTCTAATCGCGTATGTCGTGCTAAAAAGACGGTAACTTGAAGCGCCTCGGTTGGCCGAAGCCTGTCTCCTCGACTTAGTAAACTGCCCGACGATCACGAAGGCTCGACGGTTCCGGTGAAGCTCCCGCTGGATACTATCGTTTGGCGCCACTGCCCCCTGACCGCCTGGATTGAACGAAAGCGCGCAGCACGTTGTTCATTAGCGTCTGATAGCCTCTACCGCTGGCCCTGAACCACTCCAGTACGTCGTGATCAATGCGGATGTTGATGTGGTCCTTCGGAGCCGGGACACCCATGACGGCGTTAGGCCAATCGGGCTCTTCATGAACGTCGTCCGCATCGGCTTTTATCGAAGCTTCGAGTTTCTTGCCAACCAGCGCGTTTGCTTTGTGCCAATCCGTCTTGTCCTCACCTCGCGCGATCTTGGCTTTGATCTGTTCAGCCGTGTAGCGCACGGTATCGCTTTTCTTCCTCATGTCGGGCTCTCCTTGCTGTCACAATCCGTATCGTTGCGTCTCGCCACGTCCATATGACGGCGAAGAACTTTCCATCTATGGCGCCAATACTCATGAACCTCTCTTCGGCACCGCGTGGAGGGGGGACCGTAAGAAGAGGACGGCCGTCGAACAGGGAGAAGGCAAGGCGGAGAAAATCGATCCGCTCGGCTAAGACCCATTCGCGCTTCGATTCGTCCCAGCTAAAATTCACTGCAAATGATACCCACAATTGTACCCACAGTCAGCGGAGGTGTTCACAAATCGGCAAAGCCCGCCGATGAGGAAACGCTAGCCGGAGTAGGCTAGCTCGTACCGGGACCATCCTGAGGCCGGCGACGCGAAGCATCGCGCGGCACGGGACCTCGACCACCTCACGCGCAGCGCCCTTACTTTCGTCTTTCTCGCCCCGCTGTTAACTGATAAACTCTGCTAAATCCGCTGAGCCATTACGTAAACTGGTGGCAAAAACCGTCATGCCCAGGCAACGAATTTCTGCGCAATCGCACACGGCCAGCGCGGGCGGCCCTTCAGAGCAAGGCGATCCATTTGCATCCGATACGCGTCAGTCACTCGATGACCGGTTCAGCGTCATGTACGCGGAACTGCGCCGACTCGCGGCTTCGGTTAAACGCAATGACCCGAATTCTTTGGTCAGTACCGGAACGCTTGTACACGAAGCGTGGTCGAAGCTTGCGCGATCGTCCGGGGAATCGCCGCAATCCGAACTGCACTTCAAGAGCATTGCGGCCTGCGCCATGCGCCAGATACTAAAAGACGCGGCCCGGCGGCAGCGCAGCGGAAAACGCGGCGGGGGTAACCTGTTTATCACCCTGGACGAGTCCATCGGCGTGCCGGTGTCTTCCAATGAGGATTTGCTCCAGCTCGACGCGGCCCTGGACACGCTCGCGGAGATGAGTCCCCGGCAAGCCAAGCTGGTCGAACTCCGCTATTATGGCGGTCTCAACAATTCCGAAATTGAGGCTTTGCTTGGGATCGGTGAACGCACGGTAGAACGCGACTGGCGCGCGGCTAGAGCGTGGCTGGCCGCAGAAATCCGCGGGGAGTTTCGCTAATCATGGATCGATCGCGTTGGGAGCGCATTCAGGACATCTTCCACCGCCTATCGGACATGCCGCTCCCGGCCCAGCATGAATATCTCGAAGCCGCAGGCGATGTCGACGAGGCGATGAAGGCCGAAGTTCGCGCGATGCTGCGGGAGGATTCCAGCGCCGCGTCTTTACTCGACGACGAAGGCCTGCCGCACGCGGTTCAAGATCTGATTGACCAACACGCCGCGTTCAAGGAAAACGCCTTCGGCCCTTACCGGATCGTAAAGCCGCTGGGTGAAGGCGGGATGGGGGTTGTCTATCTTGCGAAACGCGAAGATATCGGCAGCGTCGTCGCCATCAAGCTGCTGCGCGACGGCCTGCTGTCCCCGGACCGGCGCAATCGATTCTTAGCCGAGCAAAGGACGCTGGCCCAACTGGAACATCCGCTGATCGCGCGGATTCATGATGCCGACACGCTGGACGACGGCACGCCATGGTTTGCGATGGAGTATGTGGATGGGAAGCCCATCACCGAGTACTGCCGCGAGCACGCCTGTTCGATCAATGAACGTCTGCTGCTGTTTCGTTCAGTCTGCGAGGCGGTGCAATACGCGCACCGGCATGCAATCATTCACCGCGATCTCAAGCCATCGAACATCCTGGTGCGTGACGACGGCACGGTCAAGCTGCTGGATTTCGGCATCGCCAAGCAACTGGAGGGTTCCGGGATACGGGTCGAGCACACGCTCACCGGATTGAGTCCGATGACGCTGCCCTATGCTTCGCCCGAACAGATTCGCGGAGGCGCACTCGGGACGCAGACCGACGTTTATTCGTTGGGCGTGATCCTGTATGAGCTGTTGGCGGGGCGGCTGCCTTTCGACTTCGCCGAGCTTAGCCTTGCGGAGGCGCAAAAGATGATCCTGGAGCATGAGCCAGCACCGCCCAGCACCGCTCGCACCGGTAAGGCGGCTTGGGACGAACTTGACGTGTTGACCCTAACCGCCATGCACAAGGACGTGCTGCGGCGATACCCCTCGGTCGAGGCGCTCATCCGCGATATCGATCATTATCTAAAGGCGGAACCGCTGGAAGCTCGCCCGGACAGCGTGAGCTACCGGTTGGGCAAGTTTGTCGTGCGCAATCGACGCGTGTTGACGGCAACGGCGGCGGTTTGCGCAATCGTTCTTGGCTTGGTGGTGTTCTTTGTGCTGCGGCTGAATCGGGCGCGGAACGATGCTGTAGCCGAGGCTACCCGTACTCACCGCATCGAGCGGTTCATGCTGACTCTGTTCGACGGCGGCGATAAGTCGGCCGGTCCATCCGACAGCTTACGGGCCGCGACTCTTCTTGATCGGGGCGTCGCGAGCGCGCGCAGTCTGAATGCGGAGCCGGCGGTCCAGGCGGAGTTGTATCAAACGCTCGGGAACATGTACCAAAAACTTGGCAAGTACGATCAGGCCGATCCGCTGCTGCGCTCGGCGCTCGATCGTCGTAAGTCGATCGAGGGAGCGGATGGTCCGGACGTCGCGGAGGGTCTGGTGGCGTTGGGTCTGCTGCGGCTGGATGAAGGGCGACTTGCCGAAGCCGAGCGCCTCGCCCGCGAAGGACTCGCGATCGACCGGCGCCGCGTGCCCGCGAATCCCCTTGCGGTCGCGAAGGATGAGTCTGCTTTGGGACATGTACTGGAAGAGCGCGGCGCCTACGACGAGGCCGCAAAGCTTCTGAATGAGGCCGTTCAGGTGCAATCGGCGACGCACGAGGTGACCACGGATCTTTCCGACACCACGACGTTGCTGGCGAACGTGAACTACTATCAGAGCCACCTAGCGGCCGCCGATTCTCTATTCAGACAAGCGCTGGCGATGGATCGCGAACTATTCGGCGACGTCCATCCACGTATCGCCGATGATTACTACGGGCTGGGCTTAGTGCAACATGCGATGAACCGGGATGCCGAGGCGGAGCGCGACTATCGCCACGCTCTCGCAATCAAGCAATCCTGGTACGGCAAGGTGCATCCGGATACCGCT
Source organism: Nevskia soli (assembly GCF_903970205.1). GTDB lineage: Bacteria > Acidobacteriota > Terriglobia > Bryobacterales > Bryobacteraceae > Bog-113. The sequence continues at coordinate 11,067 of NZ_CAJCHS010000041.1, forward strand.
TTGATAATGGCCGCGGTGGGTCAGTCGCTGGTCTATCAGGGTAAGTACGACGAGGCTGCGCCCATCTTACAAGAAGCACTTGCTATTCAGGAGCAGATCTTTGGGAAGGTTCATCCGCAGGTGGCGCAGGCCCTGAATGTTGTGGCGGTGATGGAAGTGAAACGGGGACATCTTGCAGAAGCGGAAGCGGACTTCAGGCGGATGGCCGCTATTAATCGCGCTACCTTGGGGGACCGGCATCAACTTGTAGGAATTGCGCTACTGGGCCTTGGGGATGTCTATGCGGAAGAGAAGCAGAACGTGCGCGCGGAAAAGTCCTACCGAGACGCGTTGGCGCGCTTGGTCGGACAGTTACCGGCGGGACACCCTACGATCGCCGCGACCCGACTTCGGCTGGGACATACGCTTGTCTTGGAGCGCCAGTACCAAGAGGCCGCGAGCCAGTTGTTAGCCGGGTACGACGTGCTGTCGAAGCAGCCCGGGCCGCCATCGCCCCGCGTCCAGACCGCGAGGAAAGACCTGGTGACCGCCTATGAGGCGCTAGGCCAGGTGGACGAGGCGAATCGGTTCCGGAAAGACCCCAGCCGCTAGAAATTCGTCCTCAGATGTCGGTTTTCCCTCTTCGTTTCCGTAGGGAGAGTGAGGAAAGGCTTGCCGAGTCCCCTGGTATGAGCGAAACACGATGAGGCAGACCCGAGTTTTGGTGAACGGATGTGCTCGCGTTTTTCGCTTATGAATATGCGGGGATACTGGGCAGACTCGAAGGTCAGACCGCGCCCGCGCCCGGTGGATAAAATTCTTTGTCACAAACGGCGAATTTCCAGGCAGTTGAATTCTAGGAGGGTATCGCAACTTATGAGAACCGCAAAATTATGGCTGCTCCTGATCGGGGTTGGACTATTG